>NZ_WEKR01000028.1:0-59693 GCF_024105395.1 Paracoccus sp. 08
TCGGGGCTGCGGCTTGGGTCATGGGTGACAGATGTGGTGCGGGGGACGCGCGGTCAAGGCCGCGAGGCGGCCGAACGCCCTCGTGAGTTGCGGGCCGGGGGCGTTTCGCTGTATCCGGGGAAAAAGCAAACCGATTGGAACTGCGCCATGAACCGTCGTCAGATGATCTCTCTGGCCGCCCTGCTGGTGGCCGCACCCGCCTTGGCCCCGACGCTGGCCGGCGCCCAGGAGGCGGCGGTCGATCCCTATGCCCCCATCGAGGTCGAGATCCGGGACGATTTCGAGACCGGCAGCATCGTCGTCGTCAGCCGCGATTTCTTCCTGTATCACGTTGTCGCACCGGGCAAGGCGGTCCGCTACGGCGTCGCCGTCGGCACGGCCGAACTGGTCTGGAAGGGCAAGGCCACGATCGGCCGCAAGGTCGAATGGCCCAGCTGGCGTCCGACCGACGACATGATCGAACGCAACCCCGGCGCCTATGCCAAATACGCCGACGGCATGCCCGGCGGTCCGCAGAACCCCCTGGGGGCGCGGGCGCTGTACCTGTATGACGACCGGGGCAACGACACCGCGATCCGCATCCACGGCACGACCGATCCCGGATCGATCGGGCGGGCGGTCTCCAACGGCTGCCTGCGCATGCGCAACGAGGCCGTGATGAGCCTGTTCGACCAGGTGCCCATCGGCACGCCCGTCTACGTCTTCTGATCTTGGATCTGACGCTTGCCAGCGCGGCGGACCCGGTTCTGGCCGGGTTCGACGACATCATCGATGTCCGCGCCCCGGCGGAATACGCCGAGGATCACCTGCCCGGAGCGATCAACCTGCCGGTCCTGTCGGATGCGGAACGCGCCCGCGTGGGCACGATCTACAAGCAGGTGTCACCCTTTGACGCCCGCAAGCTGGGCGCGGCGCTGGTCGCGGCCAATGCAGCGCGGCACCTGCAGGGGCCGCTGGCCGATCGGGGCGGCGCGTGGCAGCCGCTGGCCTATTGCTGGCGCGGTGGGCAGCGCTCTGGCAGCTTCGGCACGATCCTGAGCCAGATCGGCTGGCGCGTGGCGCGGGTCCAGGGCGGCTACAAGGCATGGCGGTCGCTGGTCGTGGACCGGGTGCAGAACGGTCCGATCGCGGCCCCCGTGATCGTGCTGGACGGCAACACGGGCAGCGCCAAGACCGCGATCCTGCAGCGGCTGGCGCAGCGCGGCCATCAGGTGATCGACCTGGAGGGGCTGGCCAACCATCGCGGCAGCCTGTTCGGCGGCCACCCCGAGGGCCAGCCCAGCCAGAAGATGTTCGAAGGTCGCTTGGCCGTCGCGCTGGAGCGTCTGGATCCCGCCCGCCCCCTGCTGGTCGAGGCCGAGAGCAGCCGCATCGGCCAGATCACCGTCCCCAAGGCAATGTGGCAGGCGATCTGCGCCGCGCCCCGCCTGCAGATGCAGGTGCCGGTCGCCGCGCGCGCGGCGTTTACCGCCGCGACCTATCGCGACATGGTCGACGATCCCGCGCGCGTTGCCGCGATATTGGACCTGATGGCCCCCCTGCACCCCGCCGAGCGTGTCGAGGGCTGGCGGCAGGCGCTGGCCCAGGGCCGGTGGCAGCATCTGTCCGAGGGGTTGCTGCGCGATCATTACGACCCCCGCTATGACAAGCACCGGTCGCGCCATGACGACGGGCGCGGACAGATCGTCGCACTGCACGACCTGTCAGACCTGGACGCCGCCACCGGCTTGGTCGAGGCGGGGCTGGCCCGGATGACCGCGGGCGGTTCGTCGCGGACGGCGGATGCGGGCCCCGCGCGCAGGGCGGTCGCCGATTTGTGATCGGGCAGGGGGGCGGGCTGGCCTAGTCTGACCGCGACCCCATGTCAGGAGAGCGCGATGACCCGGATGAGTGCCAAGGATTTCCCGCAGGAACTGCTGGAGCTGTACGACTTCTATGCCCACGGCCGCATCACCAAGCGGCAGTTCCTGGACCGGGCTGGCAAGTTCGCGGTCGGCGGCGTCACCGCGCTGGCGCTGCTGAACATGCTGCGGCCGAACTATGCGCTGGCCCAGCAGGTCAGCTTTACCGACCCCGACATCCTGCCGGAATACGTGACCTATCCCTCGCCCGAGGGGCATGGCGACGTGCGTGCCTATCAGGTGAGCCCGGCGGGCGAGGGGCCTTGGCCCGCAGTGCTGGTGATCCATGAGAACCGCGGCCTGAACCCTTATATCGAGGACGTCGCGCGCAGGCTGGCCAAGGCGGGCTATCTGGCGCTGGCGCCGGACGGGCTGACCTCCAAGGGCGGCTATCCCGGCAATGACGAGGAGGGGCGCGCCCTGCAGGCCGAGGTCGATCCGACCCTGCTGATGAACGATTTCTTTGCGGGGGCCGAACATCTGATGGCGCATGAGCAGTCGACGGGCAAGGTCGGCGCGGTGGGCTTCTGCTATGGCGGGGGCGTGTGCAACGCGCTGGCGGTGGCCTATCCGGAACTGGGCGCGTCGGTGCCGTTCTATGGCCGGCAGGCCCCCGTGGCGGACGTTCCCAAGATCGAGGTGCCGCTGCTGTTCCAGTTCGCCGAGATCGACGAGAACGTCAACGCCACCTGGCCCGCCTATGAGGCAGCGCTGAAGGAGGCCGGCAAGACCTATGAGGCGCATGTCTATCCGGGCACCAACCACGGCTTTCACAACGATTCCACGCCGCGATACGACCCCGAGGCCGCGGAACTGGCGTGGCAGCGGACGCTGGACTGGTTTGCCCGCTACCTGGCCTGATCCTTCAGGAACCGGCGCAGCACCGTTTCCAGCTTGGCCGCCCCCAGGGGGGCCATCGCCTTGGTGTGGTCGTGGCTGATCGATTCGTCGGACAGCCCGGCCCCCATGTTGGTGATGACCGAGATGGCCGCAGCCCTAAGGCCCAGGAACCGCGCCAGGATGATTTCCGGCACCGTCGACATGCCCACCGCATCCGCGCCAAGCGTGCGGGCGGCGCGGATCTCGGCCGGGGTCTCGAAGCTGGGGCCGGAAAACCAGCAATAGACGCCTTGCGGCAGCTCGACCCCCTCGGCCGCCGCAGCCTCCATCAGGGCTTCGCGGATCGCCACGTCATGGGCGTCGGTCATCGGCACGAAGCGCGCGTCGGTCGCTTCTCCGATCAGCGGGTTGGTGCCGGCGAATGCGATGTGGTCGTTCAGCAGCATCAGCCCGCCGGTCGGGATGTCGGGGCGCAGCGACCCGGCGGCGTTGGTCAGGATCAGCTTTTGGCACCCCAGTGCCGTCAGCACCTCCAGCGGCAGACGCATCGCGTCGGCCCGTCCGGATTCGTAGTAATGCGACCGCCCCCCGAACACCGCGACCCGCACCCCCTCCAGCTGGCCGATGACCAACTGGGGAACATGGCCCGACACGCCCGCATGGGGAAAGCCCGGCAGGTCGTCGTAGGGGATCGCCACGCCATCGACCTTGGACGACAGGTGGCCCAGCCCGGACCCCAGGATCAGGCCGTATTCGGGCGCCTCCTGACCCGCGCGGTCGCGGATCAGGGCGGCAAGCTCAGCGCTCCTTGACATAGGGCTCTCCTCCGGCGCGGGGCGGGATGGCACGGCCGACGAAGCCGGCCAGGATCACCACCGTCAGGATATAGGGCAGCGCGTTCATGAACATGGACGGCACCGTGATGATCCCCAGGTCCAGGTTCGGATAGAGGTTGGCGATCGCCTCCAGCAGGCCGAACAGGAAGGTCGCGAACAGCGCCTGCCACGGCCGCCACTTGGCAAAGATCAGCGCGGCCAGCGCGATGAAGCCGCGCCCGGCGGTCATCTCCTTGACGAAGCCCGCCGACAGGCCGGTCGCCAGATAGGCGCCCGCGATGCCGCACAGCACCCCTGCGATGGCCACCGCGGTATAACGCAGACGTGTGACAGACACGCCCGCGGTATCGACCGAGGCGGGATTTTCCCCCACCGCGCGCAGGCGCAGGCCGAACCGGGTGCGGTACAGCACCCACCAGGTGATCGGCACCAGCGCGAAGGCCATATAGACCAGGATCGTCTGCCCCGAGATCAGCCCGGAATAGATCGGGCCCAGCACCGGGACGTCGCGCAGCGCCTCGGCGCCGGGCAGGGTGATCGGGTTGAACCGCCCCGCACCGGTCAGGGCCGGCGTGCGCCCGCCCAGCCCGAAGGCGTTCTGTCCGACCAGCACCGTCAGCCCCGAGGCCAGGAAGTTGATCGCCACGCCCGAGATCAGCTGGTTGCCCATGAAGGTGATCGAGGCGAGGCCATGGATCAGCGACAGCGCAAGGGACCCGGCGATGCCCGCGGCCAGGCCCAGCCATGCGCTGCCGGTGATATAGGCGACCGATGCGGCGGTGAAGGCTGCCATCAGCATCTTGCCCTCCAGCCCGATGTCGAAGACCCCGGCGCGTTCGGAATAAARCCCCGCCAGGCAGGCCAGCAGCAGCGGCGTCATCAGGCGCAGCGCGCTGCCGATGCCCTGCTGGGCGGCGGCGCCGTCGGCAAAGGCCCAGACCAGGCAGATGGCCAGGACGATGATCGCGATCAGCGAGTCGCGGATGTTCATTTCACCGCCCCCCGGCTGGTCCGTTTCATGGTCAGGAACAACCGTTCCAATGGCATACGGACCATGTTGTCCAGCGCGCCCGTGAACAGGATCACCAGGGCCTGGATCACGATGATCAGCTCACGCGGGATGGTGGTCCACAGCGCCAGCTCTCCGCCGCCCTGATAGAGGAAGCCGAACAGCAGGGCCGCCAGCAGGATGCCCAGGGGGTGGTTGCGGCCCATCAGCGCGACCGCGATGCCGATGAAGCCCGCACCCTCGACCGCGTTCAGGACCAGGCGTTCGGATTCGCCCATCACGTTGTTGATGGCCATCATGCCCGCCAGCGCGCCCGAGATCAGCATGGCGATGACGGTGATGCGCACCGGGTTGATGCCCGCATAGACCGCACCCGGTTCGGACTTGCCGAAGGCGCGGATCTGATAGCCCAGACGCGTCTGCCAGATCAGCACCCAGATCAGGAAGCAGGCCGCCAGCGCCACCAGGAAGGTCACGTTGACCGGGGTGTTGCGGCCCCATTCAAACCCCATGCCCGCCGCGATGTCGGTCAGCGCGGGCAGGTTCGTGGCCTCGGGGAAGCGGGCGGAGGCCGGGTCCATGCTGCCCGTCGGGCGCAGCTGGTTCACCAGCACATAGTTCAGCGTGGCCGCGGCGATGAAGTTGAACATGATCGTGGTGATCACGATGTGGCTGCCGCGTTTCGCCTGCAGGATCGCGGGGATGAAGGCCCAGGCCGCCCCGAAGGCCGCGGCGCCCAGCATCGCCACCGGCAGGGCGATCGCCCAATGCGGCAGCGGCAGGAACAGCAGCACCAGCGCGACCCCCAGGCCGCCCATCGCCGCCTGCCCCTCGCCGCCGATGTTGAACAGGGCGGCGTGATAGGCGACCATCACCGCCAGCCCCGTGAAGATGAAGTTCGTCGCGTAGTACAGCGTGAAGCCCCAGCCATAGCTGGAGCCGAGCGCCCCTTCGACCATCGTGGTCAGCGCCATCCAGGGGCTTTCCCCGATGGCCAGGATCACCAGCGCAGAGATGCCCATCGCCAGCACCAGAGAGATCAGCGGCGTCAGGATGACGTCGGCCCATTTCGGCATCTTGTCCATCAGGCGCGTCCCTCCGGCAGGTCATGGGTGGTCTCGGGCGGGATGCCGGCCGCCGCGGGCGTGTTTCGGGTGTCGGTGATGCCCGCCATCAGCAGGCCCAACTCGCCCGTGGTGGTCTGGCCGGGCAGGCGTTCGCCCATGATGCGGCCGTCGAACATCACGGCCACGCGGTCCGACAGCGCCAGGATCTCGTCCAGCTCTACGCTGACCAGCAGGATCGCCTTGCCCGCGTCGCGCAGGGCCACGATCTGCTTGTGGATGAACTCGATCGCGCCGATGTCCACGCCGCGCGTGGGCTGCCCGATCAGCAGCAGGTCGGGGTTGCGCTCGATCTCGCGCGCGACGACGATCTTCTGCTGGTTCCCGCCCGAGAAGTTGCGCGCCGCCAGATGGCAGTCGCGCGGGCGCACGTCGAACCGCTCCATCTTGGCCTGGGCGTCGCGGCGGATGGCGTCGTTGTCCATCAGCCAGCCCCTGTTGAACTCGGGCGCGTCGTGCCATCCGAAGGCCACGTTCTCCCACGCGGCGAAATCCATGATCAGGCCTTCCACCTGACGGTCCTCGGGGATGTGGCCCACGCCGTCGCGGCGGCGCTGGCCCGCGTCGCAGCCCGTTCCGGCCAGGGGCAGGGCGGCGCCGTTCATGCGCACCTCGCCCGTGACCTTGGCGCCCTTCTCCGGGTATCCGCCCAGGATCTCCAGCAGCTGGGTCTGGCCGTTGCCGCTGACGCCCGCGATGCCCAGGATCTCTCCGGCGCGGATGTCCAGGTCGATGCCGCGCAGGCGTTCCACCCCCTCGGCATCGACCATGGTCAGGCCGCGCACCTCAAGGACCGGGGCCTGCGGCCGCGCCGGCTGCTTGTCCACGTTCAGCAGCACCTTGCGGCCGACCATCAGCTCGGCCAGCTGTTCGGGGCTGGTCTGGGCGGTCCGGACCGAGGCGACCATCTCGCCGCGGCGCATCACCGATACGTTGTCGGTGATCTCCATGATCTCGCGCAGCTTGTGCGTGATCAGGATGATCGTCTTGCCCTCGTCGCGCAGCCCCTTGAGGATGCGGAACAGGTGGTCGGCCTCGGCGGGCGTCAGCACGCCGGTCGGTTCGTCCAGAATCAGGATGTCGGCCTGGCGATACAGCGCCTTGAGGATCTCGACCCGCTGCTGGTGTCCGACGGAAAGGTTTTCCACCACCTCGTCGGGGTCCACGTTCAGCTGGTATTCGGCGGCCAGGCGCTTCAGGACGCCGCGCGCCTTGGACAGCGACGGGCGCAGCAGGGCGCCATCCTCGACGCCCAGGATGATGTTCTCCAGCACGGTGAAGTTCTGCACCAGCTTGAAGTGCTGGAACACCATGCCGATGCCCGCACGGATCGCGGTCTGGCTGTCGCTGATGCTGATCGGCTTTCCGCCCACCAGGATCTGGCCCGCATCGGGTTTGTAGAACCCGTACAGGATCGACATCAGCGTCGATTTCCCGGCGCCGTTCTCTCCGATGATGCCGTGGATCGTGCCCTTGGGCACGGCCAGGCTGATGTCGCGGTTCGCCTGCACGGCCCCGAACGCCTTCGAGATGCCGCGCAGCTCGATGGCAGCGGGGGCGGCCGTGTCCGACCGCCCCCCCAGCATGTCGCCCGCAGTGGTCATTACGACGCCGGGCAGGCGTTGTCGGTCATGAAGTCATGCACCGTGACCTCGCCCGAGGCGATGGCAGCCTTGGCCTCGTCCACGGCGGCCTGCATCTCTGCGGTGACCAGTTCGGCGTTGTTGTCGTCGATGGCGACGTCCACGCCGCCCGCGGCCAGGTCCATGACCTTGACGCCCGGCTCCAGGTCGGTGCCTGCGGTGAAGGCGTCGAAGACCGCATTGTCCACGCGCTTGACCATCGAGGTCAGGATCTGGCCCGGATGCAGCGCGTTCTGGTTGCTGTCCACGCCGATGGCCAGGATGCCCTCGTCGGCGGCGGCCTGCAGCACGCCGATGCCGGTGCCGCCGGCGGCCGCATAGATCACGTCGGCGCCCTGCGATTTCTGCGCGCGCGCCAGCTCACCACCCTTGACGGGGTCGTTCCAGGCGGCGGGCGTCGTGCCGGTATAGTTGCTGACCAGCGAGCCTTCGGGCTGGACCGACTTGAACCCCTGCGCAAAGCCGCATTCGAACTTGCGGATCAGCGGGATGTCCATGCCGCCGATGAAGCCGACGGTGCCGGATTCGGACGCCATCCCGGCCATGACGCCGGCCAGATAGCTGCCCTGCTCCTCGGTGAAGACGACCGATTGCACGTTCGGCGCCTCGACCACCATGTCGATGATGGCGAATTTCGTGTCCGGGTAATCGCCCGCGACCTTGGTCAGCACGTCGCCAAAGGCGAAGCCGGTCATGACGATGGGGTTCGATCCGCTTTCGGCCAGGCGGCGCAGGGCCTGCTCGCGCTGTGCCTCGGACTGCATCTCCAGCTCGCGATAGGTGCCGCCGGTCTCCTCGACCCAACGCTGCGCGCCACCGAACGCCGCCTCGTTGAACGACTTGTCGAACTTGCCGCCCAGGTCATAGATCAGCGCCGGATCGGCCAGCGCCGCACCGGTCGACAGCACGGCCAGGGCCGAGCCCGCCAGCAGCGATTTCATCAGGGACATAAAGGAACCTCATCCTGTTTTTCGCGGGCGATTCAACGGGCCCGCTGATCGCCCGATTAGGGCGCATCGCACGGGGTCCGGTCAACCGCCTTCTTGGGTCGCACGCAGCGTCAGACGCATCACGATCGCGTCCGTCGCAGGCCCGTAATATCGCCGCCGGACGCCCGCTTCCAGCCATCCCGTGGCCTGATACAGCCGCCGTGCCGCAAGGTTGTCATGCGCGACCTCCAGAAAGGCCTCCTCGGCCTCCATCGCCGCCGCTTTGCCCGCGAATGCGGCAACCAGCGCGCGGCCCGTGCCCGCCCGCCGCGCCTGCGGGTCCACGGCCACGGTCAGCAACTCGGCCTCGCCGGCGATGGCGCGCCCCATCAGGAAACCGTGCGGCGCCTCCAGCAGGAACGTCCCACGACCCGCCAGAAGGCTGGCGAACTCGTCGGCCGACCAGGGGCGCGGGCTGTCGAAGCATCGCGCATGCAGCGCGGCCAGATCGTCGGGCGTCACGCCAGGATCACCGGGGGTGCATCGCGGGCGGGCGCTGCATCCGCCGGGCGCAGATAGACTGGCGCGGGGCGGGGCTGCGGCAGATGCGCGCGGGCCGCGGCCAGGCGCGCCACGCCCTCGGCAATTCCTGTCGCAGGCGCAGCCTGCGCCGGGCCGGGCGGTAGCGCGCCGGCCGCAGCCTGCTGCGGCCGGCCCTCCGCGCCCTCGGCAAAGTCCTGCCAGATGACCATGTCGCCCCGCCCCGCGATCACCACCCGGCAGGGCCGCGGCAGGCCCCAGGCCAGCGCCTCGGGCGCCTCGACCCCGATGGCGGGGATGCCCAGGGACAGGGCCAGTCCGCGAGCCGCCGCCACCGCCACCCGGATGCCGGTGAAGTTGCCCGGCCCCGTGCCCACGCCGATCGCGTCCAGGTCGCCCCAGCCCAGGCCCGCGCCGGCCAGCATCTCCTCCAGCATCGGCATCAGGCGCTCCGCCTGGCCCTTGGTCATGTCCTCATGGACCGCCGCCAGAACCGCGTCGCCGCGCAGCAAAGCGGCCGCGCAATGCGCGGCCGATGTGTCGAACCCCAGAACCACTGGATCGGGGGTGATCCGGTCAGGCAACGGGCCTGACCTCGACAACCTCGGGGATGTAATGACGCAGCAGGTTCTCGATCCCCATCTTCAGCGTCAGGGTCGAGGACGGGCAGCCCGCGCAGGCCCCCTGCATGTGCAGATAGACGATGCCGCGATCGAAGCCGTGGAAGGTGATGTCGCCGCCGTCCTGCGCGACCGCGGGGCGGACGCGCGTGTCCAGCAGCTCCTTGATCTGCACCACGATCTCGGCGTCCGGACCTGCTTCATGGGCGACATGGCCGCCCGTGTCCGCCGCCGCGCCCTCGATCGCCGGGGCACCCGACTGGAAATGCTCCATGATCGCGCCCAGGACGGACGGCTTCAGGTGATCCCACGGCACCTGGTCGGCCTTGGTGACGGTCACGAAATCACGGCCCAGAAACACGCCGGTCACGCCGTCCACCGCAAAGATCCGCCGCGCCAGGGGCGATGCGGCCCCGGTCTCGGGGGTCGGGAAATCGGCCGTGCCGCTGCCCAGCACCGTCTCTCCGGGCAGGAATTTCAGCGTTGCGGGGTTCGGCGTCGTCTCGGTCTGGATGAACATGGGGGCGCTCCTTTGATCCCGATATGGCGATCCGGGGCGCTTGGGTCAAGCCGCCGGGGCTCTCAGGTGATGGCCTCCAGCCGCTCCTTGGACAGATCGCCGGGCACCAGCGAAATGGCGCAGGGCAGGGCGGTCGGGTCGCGCATCAGGCGCGTCAGGACCGGGTTGGTGCTGCTCTTGTCCGAGGACAGGCCCAGCACGACCACGCCGATCTCTCCGTCCTCGGTGATCTGGGCCAGCAGCTCCTCGGCGGTGTCGCCCTCGCGGATGACCAGCTCCGGCTCGACTCCGGGGCGCGACCGCATCCATTTGGCAAAGACCTCGAAATGCGCCTCGATCCGCTCGCGGGCCTCGGCGCGCATCACGTCTGCCACGCCGAATCCGTGCTGGATCTCCTCGGCGGGAATGACCGACAGGATCACGACCGCTGCCCCCTGGGACTTGGCCGCGCGCATCGCGGCAAAGCGCATCGCGTTCAGGCATTCCCTGCTGTCGTCCAGAAGGACCAGAAATTTCCGCATCGTGTCACCGGGCCTCCGCCTCTTTCGCCCCGACAGTGGCCGAAGTGCCATGCCCGCGCAAGTCAGTGCGCAGGAAAGCGCCGCACCCGTTTCCAATGCTTGCATGTCGTGCTAGTCGCGATGAGGTTGACTGGCGTGAAATGTGCAATGCGGACGGTGTCGTGACGATCCACCATGATTGGGAAAAGGCCGATGCCGCGCATCTGGGACCGCTCAGCGCGCCCCGGATGGCATGGTTCATCGGCGAGGCGCGGGCTCCCGGCGTCAATCCCATGCCGGTCTCCAAGCGCGCGTTCGACCTGATCCTGGTACTGATCCTGCTGGTGCCGCTGTCGGTCGTGATGCTGACCGTCGCGGGATTGCTGCTGCTGCTGCAGGGCCGGCCAATCCTTTATGCCGCGCACCGCATGCGTGCCCCGAACCAGCCCTTCACGCAGTGGAAATTCCGCACCATGCTGTGCGAGGAGGACGATTTTGGGGCCACCGGCGCGCACAAGGCGTGGCGCATCACGCCGATGGGCCGCTTCCTGCGCCGGTCGCGCATCGACGAGCTGCCGCAGCTGTTCAACATCCTGCGCGGCGACATGAGCTTTGTCGGTCCCCGACCGCCGCTGCGCGAATATGTCGAACGCTTTCCCGCCGTCTATGCCCAGGTGCTGCATTCGCGCCCCGGCGTCACCGGGCTGGCCACGCTGATCTATCACCGCCACGAGGACCGCATCCTGGCCCGCTGCAAGTCGGCCGAGGCGACGGAGATGGCCTATTACCGCCGCTGCCTGCCGGCCAAGCTGAAGATCGACCTGATCTATCAACGCCATCGCAGCCTGCGGCTGGACCTGTGGATCCTGTGGAACACGCTCAAGATCGTGATCTCGCGCCGCGACGAACGCCCGCGCCGTCGCCGTCGCGGTCAGTCCTACCTGCCGATCGGCCCGTCGAAGGGGTCGCAGGGGTAGCCCACCCCGGTCAGGTACAGGCCATGGGGCGGACAGACCGGCCCGCAGGCCGCCCGCTCGCGCGCCGCCAGCGCCTGTGCCACCCGTTCCGGCGCCCATGATCCCGCGCCGACCCGTTCCAGTGTCCCAACGATGGACCGGACCTGGTTGTGCAGGAAGGATCGCGCGCGCAGGTGAAAGCGGTATTCGTATCCCTGCGGGATGTCCGCGACCTCGATCCTGATCTCGTCCAGCGACTTCACCGGGCTTTTCGCCTGACAGATCGACGACCGGAACGTGGTAAAGTCGTGATACCCGACCAGATGCGCCGCGCCCGCGCGCATCGCATCCACGTCCAGCGGGTTCAGCACCTGCCACACCTGTCCCCGCCCATGCGTCAGCGGCGCCCGCCGCGCCACCAGCCGGAACAGATAGCGCCGCTCCATGGCCGAGAACCGGGCGTGGAAATCATCCGGCACCCGCGCCGCCCGCAGGATGGCGACGGGCGCGGGCTTCAGGTGCCAGTTCAGCGCCTCGGACAGGCGGAAGGGGTCCCATTCGCGATCCAGGTCGGCATGCGCCACCTGTCCGGTGGCATGCACGCCCGCATCGGTGCGCCCGGCGGCGGCGATGCGGCGGGTGGCGAAAGCGGGGTCCAGCCGCGCGAGCGCGGCTTCGATCGCGCCCTGGACGCTGGGCTGGTCGGCCTGCGCCTGCCATCCGGCAAAGGGCGCGCCGTCATATTCGACCTGCAGGGCAAAGCGGGGCATCAGTCGCGCGGGACCTTCTGTCCCGGGAACGGGGTGCGCAGCAGATCGTCCAGCGTCTGCGCCTCGGCGCTTTGCAGGGCGGGGCGTTCGGCGGGGTCGACGCGCGTCGCGGCGCCGGTCAGCCCCTCGCGGGCCAACCGGTCGCGCAGGACCGACATCTCGACATCCAGCGCATCGCGGTCGCCGTCCATCAGCCGGTCGGCGCGGGCGATGAAGTCCTTTTCCAGATCGTCCAGGAACACCTCATAGTCGCGCCGCGCCTTCTGGTCCTGCGTCCGCGCATAGAGGTCGGCAAAGCGGATCGTCGCGTCGCGCGCGCCCATCAGGTACACGCCCAGATAGCGCCGCGCGGATGCCAGCCCGGCGGGATTGTCGCGCACCCGGTCGAACAGGTGCCGCACGGATGTGTCGAACATCGCGACGCGCGCCACCAGCCTGCGGTCGCCGCTGCGCGCGATCGCGTCGCGCATCTGGTCCAGATGGCCCTCGGCCTCGTCGATCATGCGCTGTGCGCGATCCTGCTGAAAGCTGTCCACGCCCGCCGCGGTCTTGTCGCGCCACGGGTCAAGGCCGAAGGACAGCTGGTGCAGGGCCAGACCGGCCATGCCAATCAGCCCGGCCTCGGCCCAGACCCCCGGTTCGGCGGCCCCCAGGCCCAGACCGATCCCTGCCAGCACGCCGCCGAACAGCTTGCGCGGAATGGCCGGGCGCTTGGCCACGCGACGCGCGGCATAGGTCGCCTGCGCGACCAGCCCCTCGCGCGTCAGGACCATGCCGCTGGCCACCAGGCCGAAGGCTGCAAGGTCGGTGACCATCCCCGTGGCCCCCTGGAAGAATGCCCCCAGCAGGAAGGGCGTCGCCGCCAGGGTGATCCACTTGGGCCGACCCTCGTGCGGGTGGCGAGGGGTGGGGGGCAGGGATGCGCCCGGGCGCGTCCCCGGCTGCGCGTCGGGCGAAAAGCGCCCGCCGAAACGTTGCGACATGATGCCCCCTCAGCCCGCGCCGGCCAAGGCCGCGTACAGCGTCAGCAGCAGCAGCAGGTAAAAGCTCAGCCGGCTTTTGGCAGTGGGCGACATGGTGATCCTTTCGGGCATCGTTCGCCCTTATATCGGCATCGCGGGCGCGATTTCAAACAGCCGGTCCAGCGCGGCCGTCAGCGGCGCGTCGTCAGCCAGGGCCAGCCGCACGGGCAGCGCCATCACCTTGGGGCGGAAAGGACGGGGCAGGCGGGCCGCGTCCTTTTCGGTGGTGACCAGCTGCGCGCCGACCAGCCGGGCCTCGGTCTCCAGCCGGGTCAACAGCGCCGGGGTGAAGGGCTGATGGTCGTCCAGCGCCTCGGCCCGGACGATCTGGGCGCCCAGGCCCGTCAGGGTGGCAAAGAACTTTTCGGGGTGGCCGATGCCGGCAAAGGCCAGCACCCGGTGGCCGCGCCAGTCGAACCCCATCTGCAACGGTGCCAGCTGACCGCGCAGATGCACCGGCGCGCCGGGGGGCGGGGCAAAGGTTGCCTGCGCCGCATCCGGTCCGATGGACAGCAGCAGGTCGGCCCGCGCCAGCCCCACGGCCACCGGCTCGCGCAGCGGACCTGCGGGGATGCACAGCCCGTTGCCGAACCCCTTGGCCGCGTCCACCACGACGATGCCCAGGTCATGCGCCAAGGCCGGGTCCTGGAAGCCGTCGTCCAGGATGATCGCCTGCGCGCCGTCGGCCGCCGCGGCCCGCGCCCCCGCCACGCGGTCGCCCGCGACCCAGACCGGGCCGAACGCCGCCATCAGCAGGGGCTCGTCCCCGGTCAGGGCCGCGTCGTGGCGCCGTTCGTCCACGCGCAGCGGCCCCGTGGCCGACCCGCCATAGCCCCTGGAGACGACATGCGCCGCCACCCCGCGCGCGGCCAGCGCCATCTGCAGGTGGATCACCGTGGGCGTCTTGCCGGTCCCGCCCGCGTTCAGGTTGCCCACGCAGATGACCGGCACGCCGACCCGCGCGCGCGCGCCCTGCGCCAGGCGGCGGGCCGTGGCGTGGGCATAGGCCGCCCCCAGGGGCGCCAGCAGGCGCGCCGCGGCGGTGGGCGGACTGCGGAACCAGAAGCCGGGGGCGCGGGTCATCGTCATGGGGCGGGGCTTTCGACAGGGTCGAGGGCGGCAATCACCCGGTCGGCGATGCGGATGGCGACATCGGCGCCGCCGGTGCTAACCATCCAGGCATTGCTGGCCAGCGTGGCGATGGTTTCCGGCTGCGTCAGTTCGGTGACGGCCTGGGCCAGGTCGTCCGCGGTGCGGACCTGACGCACCGCATGGGCGCCGGTCAGCTGCTGCCATTCGGTCGCATGGGGCCCGGCCTGTGGCCCGTGCACGATGGCCGATCCCAGGGCCGCGGGTTCGAAGGGGTGGCGCATCGCGTCGGCGTCGCCCGACAGGGTGCCGCCCATGAAGCTGACGGGCGCCAGCCGGTACCACAGGCCCATCTCGGTCGGGCCGTCGGTCAGCAGGACCTGGATCTCGTCGCCGAAATCCTCGTCCTCGCTGCGGCGGGCGACGGTCAGGCCGCAGGCCTCGATGTCGCGGGCCAGGCCGTCGATGCGCCTTGGATCATCGGGCGCGATGATCAGCAGGGCCCGGTGCGACCGGCGCAGGGCGGCCTGATGGGCGGACAGGATGGCCTGTTCCTCGGCCGGTGGCAGGCTGGCCGCGAACCAGGCGTGGCGGCCGTTCATCTGCTGGGCCATCGATGCCCGTTCGGTCTCCGAACAGCGCAACGGCTCGCGGATCTCGGATACGGGGCCGGTCATCGCCAGATCGCCCGCGCCCAGGCCCATGCGCCGGGCCAGATCGAGGCTGGTCGCGTCGCAGACCATCACCGCCCGCATCTGCGACAGCAGTTGGCGACGCATCCGGGCATGCAGGCCCCAGCCCAGATCGCTGCCGGTCAGCCGGAATTCGGCCAGGATGACCGGGATCTGGCGCGCGACGGCGGCCGCGATCAGCGCCGGCGGCAGGTCGGTGCCCAAGAGCAGGACGGCACGCGGCCTTGCCCGGTCCAGAACCTGCGACACCAGCGCCGGGTCGTCGCCGGGATCGTCCGGTCCCTGGGCCGACAGGCGCACCAGGCGCAGGCCGGGCCGCGCGCGCGACAGGCGGCCCAGGATCTGGGGTTCGGCGCGCAGGGCGTCGGCGCTGGTGTGGATCGCCAGCGCGGGGCCGGTGCCGGCGGGGATGGCGGGCAGGGCGGGGCCGTCGCCGCGGCGGCCGCGCAGATGCAGCCACAGCCCCAGCTGGCCCAGCCCGGACCCCGCCGTGGCCATCAGTCGCCCAGTTCCTCGGTCGCGCTGACGGCGCGTTCCTCGTCGCGCAGGCGGTGCAGATGGGCGATGAAATAGCGGGTATGGGCGCTGTCGACGGTGCGCTGCGCCTCGGATTTCCAGGCGGCGAAGGCGCTGTCGTAATCGGGGAAGATGCCGACCATGTGGATCTGCGAGGGGTCGCGGAACTTGGTGCTGGACGGGTCGACCAGCTCTCCTCCGAAGACAAGATGCAGACGTTGGGACATGGGACCTCCAAGGGGATGTGCAGGGATGGGAACGGCCGCGACCCTAGCGCGCGACCGCCCGGGATTGAAGCGCAAACGCGTAAAACTGGACGCGTTTGGCCTTTGCCAGCCGCCCCCGCGCGCCCCTATGCTGGGGTGAGGGCAGAAGCCCGGAACCATCGCGGGGACGGGGTGTGCCCGCAGCGCGGCCGCGATCCGGCGCCTTGGCGGGCCGGTCGCGCGCCGCAACCGACGCCGTCAGCCCCGGTCGCCCGCCAGTTCCAGGATCACCGCCCATTCCGCATCGCTGACCGGCTGCACGGACAGGCGCGAATTGTTCACCAGCACCATGTCGCGCAGCCGGGGTTCGGCCTTGGCCTCGTCCAGGCTGATCGCGCGGGGCAGCTTGCGCACCGCGCGGATGTCAACGCATTCCCATTTCGGGTCGGACGCGGTGGTGTCGGGATGGGCGAGGGCGATCACCTCGACGATGCCCACGGCCTCCTTGCCGATGTTGGAATGATAGAACAGGCCCAGTTCGCCCACCTGCATCGCGCGCATGTTGTTGCGCGCCTGATAGTTGCGCACCCCGTCCCATTGCTCCCCCGCGTCGCCCCGGGCGACCAGGTCGTCCCAGCCGAAGACGTCGGGTTCGGACTTGAACAGCCAATGCGCCATCAGCCGATGACCTTGTTCCAGGCGATCACGTCGACCGAGGCGAACAGCCCCGCAGCCTTGTAGGGATCGGCCGCGGCCCAGGCCTGGGCGGCGTCCAGATCGTCGGTGTCCAGGACGACCAGCGATCCGCACATCTGCCCGTCCTCCATCAGGGGGCCGGCCATCGCCACGATGCCGCTGTCGCGGATATGGGCCAGATGGGCGTCGCGGGTGTCCAGGCGGACTTGCAGCGCACCGGGCTTGTCCCGGCAGATCACGGCGAACAGTGGCGTCATTCCTCCTTCAGGGGTCGGCTCAGCAGGTGGTCCATGGCCTTTTCCACCGAAACGCGCCCCTCGGCAAGGCGGGCGACCATCGCGGCGATGGGCAGGTCCAGCCCGTCGCGCGCCGCCATCAGCGCCAAGGCGCGGGCGGTGGCGGCACCTTCGACGGTGGTCGCGCTGTCCCAGGCCGATCCCGACCCGATCGCACAGCCGAACCGGAAGTTCCGCGACCCCGCAGAGGTGCAGGTCAGCGTCAGGTCGCCCAGGCCGGACAGCCCGGTCAGCGTCTCGGGCCGCGCGCCCAGATGGATGGCCAGCCGCGTCATCTCGGCAAAGCCGCGGGTGATGATGGCGGCGCGCGCGCTGTCACCCAGGCCCGCACCGATTACCGTGCCCGCGGCGATGGCGATCACGTTCTTCAGCGCGCCGCCCAGTTCGGCCCCGGTCACGTCCGTCGTGCGGTAAAGCCGCAGGACCGGCGTCGACAGGCGGTCCTGCAGCACCTGCGCCGCGGCCCCGTCCGCACAGGCCAGCGTCAGCGCCGTGGGCAACCCACGCGCGATGTCGGCGGCAAAGGACGGCCCGGTCAGCACCGCGACCACCGCATCGGGCGCCGCCTGCGCGATCAGCGCGGACGGCCCGGTCAGATGCTGCAGGTCGATCCCCTTGGCGGTGCTGACCAGCGCCTTGCCCGCCAGGCGCGGGCCCTGTTCGTCCAGGAACGACCCCAGGGCCTGCGCGGGCAGCGCCAGCAGGATCGTGTCGCAGGCCAGCGCGGCGTCCAGGTCCTGCGTCACGGTCACCGCATCGGGCATGGCCACGCCGGGCAGACGCGGGTTTTCCCCCTGCCAGTCGATGCGGCGGCCCCACAGGGTCACCGGCCCGTTGGCGGTCAGCGCCACGGCCAGCGCCGTGCCAAAGGCGCCCGCGCCCAGAATGCCGATCATGCCTTGGCCCCCCGCTTGCCGCTGCCCAGCATGGGCGCGGCGCCCTGATCCAGCGGCCAGCGCGGGCGCGCCGACAGCGTCATGTCGTCACGCTGACCCATGCGGAACCGCTCGATCCCGGCCCATGCGATCATCGCGCCGTTGTCGGTGCACAGGCGCAGGGGCGGGGCCAGGAAACGCGCGCCGGCGCGTGTCGCGACCTGTTCCAACGCCGCGCGAATCTCGCCGTTCGCGGCGACACCCCCGGCGACGGCCAGCACCGGCACCGGCGACAGCGCCAGCGCGCGGCGCGACTTTTCCGCCAGCACATCGGCGACGGCCGACTGGAAGGCCGCGCACAGGTCGCGCCGGTCGGCGGCGCGCAGGCCGCCCTGATCCGCGATCAGCGTGTCGCGGGTGCGCAGCACAGCGGTCTTCAGTCCCGAAAAGCTCATGTCACAGCCGGGGCGGTCCAGCAGCGGGCGGGGCAGGGGGATGCGATGGGCGTCGCCGCCTGCCGCCTCGGCCTCGACATGCGGGCCGCCGGGCTGCGGCAGGGCCAGCAGTTTCGCGACCTTGTCAAAGGCCTCTCCGGGCGCGTCGTCGATGGTGCCGCCAAGGCGGGTGAAGGCGTCCGGCCCGTCCACGCGCAGGAACTGGCAATGCCCGCCCGACACCAGCAGCATCAGATAGGAATAGTCGATCCCGTCGGTCAGACGCGGGGTCAGGGCGTGGCCTGCCAGGTGGTTCACTCCCMCCAGCGGCAGGCCGGTGCCCGCGGCGATGCCCTTGGCGCACATCACGCCCGCCATCACGCCGCCGATCAGGCCGGGCCCGGCGGTGACCGCGACGCCCGTCAGCGCGTCCAGGCCCAGCCCGGCATCAGCCAGCGCCTGTTCGACGACCAGGTCCAGGCGTTCGGCATGGGCGCGGGCCGCGATCTCGGGCACGACGCCGCCGAAATCGGCATGCAGGTCGGACTGGCTGCTGACCACGCTGGACAGGATGCGCCGGTCGCCGGTGACCACCGCGGCGGCGGTGTCGTCGCAGCTGCTTTCGATGCCCAGAAAGATCGTCTCGGTCATGGCTCTTGCCCGGATGAGGGGGGACGCGTACCCACAGGGGCGTAACACCCGCCCGACAGGATGCCAATGCCGCCCGCGCCCCGCCCGATCCTGCTGATGACCCGCCCCGGCGACGATTCCGAGCGTACCGCCGCGCGGATCGGCGCGGATGTCATCGTGGCACCGATCCTGCAGATCGTGCCGGTGGACCATGACGGCGCGGCCCTGGCACGGGCGCAGGGTCTGGTCTTCACCTCGGCCCATGCGGTGGCGTCCGCGGGGCCCGGGCGCGGCCGGCCCGCGATCTGCGTCGGTGAACGCACGGGCCAGGTGGCGCGCGACGCGGGATTCGCGGTGATCCAGGGGGCGGGCACCGCCGACAGCCTGGCGCCCCTGATCGCGGCCAGCCCGGTTCCGTTGGTCCATCCGCATGGGCGGCACCTGGCACAGCGGCTGGCCGTGCCGGGGGTCGTGGTCTATGACCAGCGGCCCCAGCCCCTGACGGCCCGCGCCCGCGCGGCGCTGWTGGGCGCGCGCCCGGTGGTGGTGCCGGTCTATTCGCCGCGATCGGCGCGGCTTCTGGCGGGAATGGCGGCGGGGGCGCGGGCGCCTCTGTGGCTGGTCGCGATCAGCGATGCCGCGGCTGAGATGGGCGGGTTGAGCGTTCAGCCCGCGCTGATTAGGCTGCGGCCGGCGCATGTGCCGCGCGACCGCCATCCATACGGGCACAAGACGGGGACAGGGACGTGAAGACACCGAAAGACACCATCAGCGGGGACAAGTCCCCGGCCAACGAATCCACTACCGGACCCGAGATCCGCAAGATCCCTGCCCATGTCGGCGTGATCGACCACGCGCCCGTGGGCGCAGGCACCCCCGCGCAGGCGGGCCTGCCCGGAGAGGTTCGCCCCGCGTCGTCGGCCTTGGTGGGCGACGGCACCGACACCATGCCCGCGGCAGAGAAGAAGCCCGCGCCCGGCACGCGCGCGAAGGCTGCGCCGAAGGACACCCCCTTCGCCCCGAAATCCGATCAGCCCAAATCCGATCAGCCCAAGACCGACAGCGTGCCCCCGCACACGACGCCCGCGAAAGCGGCGGCGCCGGTGCGCAAGACCGGCTTCTGGCCCGTTGTCCTGGGTGGCGTCGTCGCGGCCGGGCTGGGGTCCGCCGCCACGATCTATGCGCTGCCGCATCTGCCCGCGGGTTGGCTGCCTGCCGCGCCGATGGCGCAGCAGGGTGACGATCAGGCGATGATCGACGCAGCCTCGCAGGCCGGACGCGAGGCCGCCGAACAGGCGATCGCCGCGGCCCCGGCCGCCGGTGGCGTGCCCGACGATCTGATGCCCCGCATCGAGGCGCTGGAGGAGCAGGTCGCGGCCCTTGGTCAGCCCGCCCCCGAATCGGATGTCCCGCAGGCCGATGGCGACGCGACGCCGGCTGCTGGCACCGAGGAGCTTGCCGCCCTGCGCGACCGTCTGGACGAACAGCAGGCCCGCCTGGACGAACTGGCGGCGCGCCCGGCCTTCGACCCCGAGGCCGCGGCCGAATTGCAGCAGCAGATCGAGGCAGCCGCCGCCGAGGCGCAATCCAGCTTGGACCAGACCCGCGCCCAGGCCGAGGAGCTGCAGAGTGCCGCCACCGAAAGCACCCGCCGGGCCGAGGCCGTGGCCGCCATCGCCGCGCTTCAGACCGCACTGGACGCGGGCGTGACGCCCGACCAGGCTCGCGAAGCGCTGGAAGGCACGGGGCTGGACACGCCCGAAGCGCTGCAGGCGCAGGTGCCCAGCCTGACCGAACTGCAGGCCGATTTCCCCGAGGCCGCGCGCGCCGCGCTGCGCGCCAGCCTGCGCGACACCAGCGCCAGCGGCGAGGGCAACCTGCTGACCAACTTCCTGCGCGCCCAGACGGGCGCCCGGTCGGTCGAGCCACGCGAGGGCGACGATGCCGACGCGATCCTGTCGCGGGCCGATGCCGACGTGCAGGCGGGCCGGATCGACGCCGCGCTGACGCAGATGCAGGCCCTGCCGGAGCCCGCCACGGCAGCTCCCGCGATGGCCGATTGGCTGTCCCGCGCAACCGCCTATTCCCAGGCACGGGCGGCATTGTCCGACCTGTCCTCGGGCACGAACTGAGGGCCGCCCGATGCTGTTGTCACTGCTGAAAATCCTGTTCTTCTTTGCCGTCGTCCTGGCCTTGGCCCTGGGGGCGGTCCAACTGTCCGAAACCGGACAGGTGCTGCGCATCGAATATGGCGGCATCGAATATGCTTTGTCGCCGCTGAATGCGCTGGTGGCGCTGTTCGTGCTGATGATCGCCGCCTGGCTGATCTTCAAGCTGCTGGGGCTGGCACTGGCCGTCCTGCGGTTCCTGGTGGGCGACGAGACCGCCATCAACCGCCATTTCGCCCGCTCGCGCGAGCGCAAGGGCTATGCCGCCTTTGGCGAGGGCATGCTGGCCGTCGCCTCGGGCGAGGGGAAGCTGGCGCAGGACAAGGCCGCGAAGGCCGCGAAGTACCTGAACCAGCCGCATCTGACGAACCTTCTGGCCGCGCAGGCGGCCGAGACGTCGGGCGACACCGGCAAGGCCATCGGCATCTATCGTACGCTGCTGGACGACGACCGCACCCGCTTTGTGGGCATCCGCGGGCTGATGCGCCAGAAGCTGGCGGAGGGTGACACCCACAAGGCGCTGCTGCTGGCGCAGAAGGCCTATGCGTTGAAGCCGCGCCACAAGGAGGTTCAGGACACCCTGCTGGACCTGCAGACCCGGGAACAGGACTGGAAAGGTGCCCGCCAGACCCTGAAGGACAAGCGCACGCAGGGCGACCTGCCCAAGGACGTGGCACTGCGCCGCGATGCCGTCCTGGCCCTGCAGGAGGCCAGCGATGTGCTGGCGCACGGCAATTCCATCAGCGCGCGCGAGGCGGCGATCTCGGCCGCCAAGGCGTCGCCGGACCTGGTCCCCGCCGCTGTTCTGGCCGCGCGCAGCTATGTCGCGCAGAAGGATTACCGCAACGCCTCGCGGATCCTGGAGAAGACCTGGTCAGTGCGCCCGCATCCCGACGTCGCGGCCGCCTATGCCGAGATCGTCCCGGACGAGACCCCGGCCGCCCGCCTGCGCCGCTTTGACGCGCTGATCAAGAAGAACGCCGATCACGAGGAAACCCGCCTGCTGAAGGCCGAACTGCTGCTGGCCGCAGAGGACTTTCCCGGCGCGCGCCGCGCCTTGGGCGATCTGGCGGAAAAGCATCCGACCGTGCGGACCCTGTCGATCATGGCTGCCGTCGAACGCGGCGAGGGTGCCGACGACAGCGTCGTGCGTGGCTGGCTGACCCGTGCCCTGTCGGCATCGCGTGGACCCCAGTGGTGCTGCGACAAGTGCCACAATGTCATGCAGGCCTGGGCCCCGGTCTGCGACAGCTGTGGCGGCTTTGACACGCTGACCTGGCGCGAGCCCGAGACGCGGCACAGCACGACATCGGCCACCGGGGCCGAGATGCTGCCGTTGCTGGTCGGTGCGCCTAAGCCCGCGGATGACGTGCCGGATCTGACCGAACCTGTGCAGCCGCACCCGCCCGGTCCGGCAGAGCCCGAAGGCAAGCCCGCCCCGCGTCGGGTCGAGCAGGCGGTCGTCGCCCCCGGTATGGTCCCGCGCGAAAGCGACTATAGGGTCATCGACGAGCCGTCCTCGACCGTGACCACGCCGGAGCCCGTGCTGGTCACCGAACCGGAGCCCATGCCCCAGCCCGCGCCGCAGCCCGAACCGGAGCAGACTGTCACCCCGGCCGCGGAACCGGTCATGGTCCGCCCCGATGTCGAACCGACGGATACGGCGGACTGGACGGACACCCGCGCACGGCGCTGACCCGGTGATGCGAATTTTTCGCAGCTGACCCCTTTTCGTCATGGCGCGAAGATGCTATCCGCGCGCCATGACCAGAATGCCGCAGTAGCTCAGCTGGTAGAGCACATCATTCGTAATGATGGGGTCGGGGGTTCGAGTCCCTTCTGCGGCACCATGGTCCGACAGTCAAAGGCCGCCCCATCGGGCGGCCTTTGTCGTGCTAGAGCGGCAGGGCAGGGGTGCGCCCGCTGTCCTCCAGGTCCCAGGCCGCCTGCCATGCGCCCATGCGGCGGTCCAGCACCAGGAAGTTGCGCTGCGCGATGTAGCGGTGGCGCTGTCCGGGCAGCGGCCGGATGCGGATCGGATGTTCCGGCAGCGGGTCCTCTCCCAGCCAGGCCAATGCGCCCAGAAACCGGGCCCAGCCCTTTGGCGGCGCGCGATGCGCGATGCCCGACGCCACCAGCTGATGCAGATGCAGCCCGCCCCCCAGGTCCATCTCGGCCCGCGTGGCCAGGTGGATCTCGCCCGACAGGGCGGTCACGTCATGGCCGTCGCGGCGCGCCATGTCGCGCACCAGGCGCAGGATGCGGCGCCATTCGTCGCGATGGGTGCGGCTTTGCCACTGGTCGCGCAGGTCGTCCTCGTATTTCTGCATCCGCGGAATGGCCACCATCAGCGATTCCAGGATCGACATGCGGGGCCCCAGCAACGGCACGCTGGACATCAGCATGGTGCGGCCCTGCGTCTGGCGACGCGCCTCCGCGTCCATCATCTGCCAGCCGCCCGGCCCCATGATGTCGCGCCGCGTGCGTTCGGACCGCATGTCGGGCGCCAGCAGCCGCAGGCCGGGCGCGTTGATCACCCATCCCAGATGCCCGCCCTGCGGGTCGGCGAAGCGGGCGGGCAGATCGCCCGCCACGGTGCCGTGCTGGAACAGCAGGAAGCTGTCGCGCGCGGCGGCGAACAGCGCCTGTCCCACCGCCGATTCGGTGCGCGACCGGGGAAGCGAGCCCCACCCGTCGCAGATGTCGTGATCGTCCCACTGCATCAGCGACGGCACCCGTGCGGCAAGCCAGGCCAGTTCGGGCGCACCATAAAGCGCGGCATAGCGGTCGAAGAACCGCTGGCGCAGATGCGCGCGCAGCCCGTCCAGCGCCTGTGGCGACGGGCTGTCGGGCACGCGGTCGGGCCAGTCGTCGCTGAGCGGGTGGCCCTCGGTGACCTCGTCGGCATAGACCTGATCGCCACCATGCAGCAGCAGCGCGAAGGGCGCGCGGCGGTGGTCGTCGCGCAGGCGCGCCCACATGGCGTTGCGCTCGGACCCCTCGCGGTCCATGTCGCCGACCTCCTCGCCGTTGCACGAGACATAGGCCAGCCGCAGATCCCCGGTCAGATCGCCCGCGACCTCGAACCGCTGGCCATCCCAGTCATAGGTCGAGGCCCGGTCCGCCGGCAGCGCGAATCGCGCCCGCCAGACGGTGGCGCCGTCATAGCGGGCCAGCGCCACAGGCGCGACCGGACCTGAGGGCGCGGCGACCGGGGCCGGGGACTGATCGCCCGGCATGATGAACAGGGCCGACAGCGACATCCGCCCTAGGGCGACGTCGTCAAGCAGCAGGATCGGGCCGATGGGGCGGGTGATCTGGATGGACATGCCGATCAGCTAAGGCGGAACCTGCGGCTTCGCAATTCGCGATCGTGCCGCAGGCGATCACATCAGGCGGCGTCCTGCCGGGGTGCCGCGCGACACAGCATGCCGAACAGGTCCCGCGGGTCGTCGGGATCGGCGATCATGTCCAAGTCCAGGAACAGCCCCGTGCCCTGCAGGCGCTTGTGGATGTGGCGCAGGGCGCTGAAATCCTCGATCGCGAATCCCACGCTGTCGAAGAGGGTGACCTGGTCGGCGTGGGTGCGGCCGGGCACGTGGCCCGCGATGACCTGCCACAGTTCGGTCACGGGATGGTCGGGGTCCAGCTGCTGGATCTCTCCCTCAATGCGGGTCTGGGGCGGGTATTCGACAAAGATCCCGGCGCGCAGCAGGATGTCCCGGTGCAGCTCGGTCTTGCCGGGGCAATCGCCGCCGACCGCGTTCAGATGCACGCCCGCGCCTACCATGTTGTCCGACAGGATGGTCGCATATTGCTTGTCCGCGGTGCAGGTCGTCACGATCTGCGCGCCCAGGATCGCCTCCTCGGCACTGGCACAGGGGACGACGCGCAGCCCGCGCCCGGCCAGGTTCGCCGCGCATTTCGTGGTGGCGGCAGGGTCGATGTCGTAAAGGCGCACCTCGGCGATGCCGCAGATCGCCTTGAAGGCCAGGGCCTGGAACTCGGCCTGCGCGCCGTTCCCGATCATCGCCATCACCCGCGAATCGTGCGGGGCCAGCCAGCGGGCGGCCATGGCGCTGGTCGCGGCGGTGCGCAGCGCGGTCAGGATGGTCATCTCGGACAGCAGCAGCGGATAGCCGGTTGCGACATCGGCCAGCACGCCAAAGGCAGTGACCGTCTGCAGCCCCTGGCGCATGTTGCCGGGATGGCCGTTCACGTATTTGAACCCGTAATGCTGTCCGTCGGATGTCGGCATCAACTCGATCACGCCGATGTCGGAATGGCTGGCGACGCGGGGGGTCTTGTCGAAATCGGGCCAGCGGCGGAAGTCGGCCTCGATCGCGTCGGCCAGTTCGACCAGCAGCGGCTCGATGCCCACGTGATGGACCAGCTGCATCATGTGATCGACGCTGACAAAGGGAACAAGCGCCTGGCGCGAGGGCGGGGTCATCGGTCTTCTCCTGCAGGGTTTCGTCCATGATGCTGCGCGATATGGGTCGGTTTCAACTGGACAGGCAGCAGGAATGGCGGGATCATTGCCCATATTGGCGGGGAATGGTGCCATTATGGATGATCTGGATCAGGCGCTGATCGCGCAGCTGCGCCGCGATGGGCGCGCCTCGGTGCTGCACCTGGCGGACAGGCTGGGCGTCAGCCGCGCGACCGTCCGCCTGCGCCTGGCCCGGCTGCTGGAGCGGCAGGAGATCCTGGGCTTCACCGCCATCACCCGTGCCGATGCGCAGGATGCGCCGGTCCGCGGCCTGATGCTGATCGGAATCGAGGGACGGGGCGCAGACCGCATCATGGCCCGCCTGACCGCGATGGCGCAGGTGACGGCGGTGCATTCGACGAACGGGCGGTGGGATCTGATCGTGGACCTGGCCGCGGGGTCGCTGTCGGAACTGGACGACGTCCTGCGCCGCATCCGCGACCTGGACGGCGTCATGACATCCGAGACGAACCTGATCCTGTCCACCCGCCGCGCAGGCACCCGCTAGACCAGCGCGCGATACAGGTCCAGCATCCGTATCAGCGCCCTGTCGAACCCGTCCGGATCGGGCGCAACCGCATCCCAACTGCGCGACAGGACGCAGCCGGCCTGATAGCCCTGCGGCAGCGTCGCGTCCGACCCCAAGGCGATGGGCCCGGTGTGAAAGCCGTGCCCCGGCAGGCCGTCCCGCGTGCGTGCCGCCCGGTCGCGCAGATGGCGCAGGCCCGCGTCGTGGCCATGCTCGCGCAGCGCGTCCGCCGCGCCATGCTGCAGCGACAGCACGATCCGTTCGTCCGGGGCGTTCACGAAGCAGGCGACGTAAAGCCCGTGGCGCATGCTGCGCGTCACATGCGGCGCGAACCACGCGACCCAAGGCACCGCCGCCCAACCCGGCGCACCGGTGCTGGCCCGCACCAGCAGGCGTTCGGGACGCCCGGCCACCGCCGCCCGCGCCAGCGCCGCCACGTCCCGGCGAAAGAACCCGGCCAGCGGATGCCCGGCCACCGGTTCGGCCCGCGCGAACGCATACCGCCGCGCCGTCAGGGACAGCGCGGCGGCAAGCCGGTCCGGGTCGGGCGCGGGCGCGGTCAGACCAGCCGCCCTTCCTCCATCGCCGCGCGGACGAAGCCTGCGAACAGGGGCGCGGGTTCGAAGGGCTTGGATTTCAGCTCGGGGTGGGACTGCACGCCGATGAACCACGGGTGGTCGGCATATTCCACGACCTCGGGCAGCTTGCCGTCGGGCGACATGCCCGAAAAGCGCAGGCCCGCGGCCTCCAACTGCGCGCGATAGGTCGCGTCGACCTCATAGCGGTGACGGTGGCGATCCTCGATCTCGGTCGCGCCGCCATAGACGTCCGAAATCCGCGACCCCTGGGACAGGACGGCGGTGTAGGAGCCGAGGCGCATGGTGCCGCCCTTGTCGTCGCCGACCTTGCGGCTGACGGTATAGTTCCCCTGCACCCATTCCTTGAGGTGATAGACGACCGGGGTGAACCGCGTCTGCCCGGCCTCGTGGTCGAACTCCTCGGAACCCGCGTCGGGCATGTCGGCCAGGTTCCTCGCGGCCTCGATCACGGCCATCTGCATCCCCAGGCAGATCCCCAGATAGGGCACCTTCTTCTCGCGGGCATAGCGGGCGGCCGCGACCATCCCCTCGGTGCCGCGCTCGCCGAAGCCGCCGGGCACGATGATGCCGTGATAGCCGTCCAGAAGATGCGCGCCCTCTCCCTCCAGCTTTTCGCTGTCGACCCAGTCGGCCTTGACGCGGACCTTGTTGGCCATGCCGCCATGGGTCAGCGCCTCGGCGATGGATTTGTAGGCGTCCTCCAGCTGGGTGTACTTGCCGACGATGGCGATGTTCACCTGCCCCTCGGCATGCTCCAGCCGGTCCATCACGTCTTCCCACCGCGACAGGTCGGGGCGCGGCGCGGGGCTGATCTGGAAGGCGTCCAGCACGGCCCGGTCAAGACCCGCGCGATGATAGGCCAGGGGCGCCTGATAGATGGTCTTGAGGTCATAGGCCGGGATGACCGCATCGGGACGCACGTTGCAGAACAGCGCGATCTTGGCGCGTTCCTTTTCCGGGATCGGGTGTTCCGAGCGACAGACCAGCACGTCGGGGGCCAGGCCGATGGACTGCAGCTCCTTGACGCTGTGCTGGGTCGGCTTGGTCTTCAGCTCGCCGCTGGCGGCCAGATAGGGCAGCAGGGTCAGGTGCATCAGGATGCATTCGCCGCGCGGCCGCTCGTGGATGAACTGGCGGATCGCCTCGAAGAAGGGCAGGCCCTCGATGTCGCCGACCGTGCCGCCGATCTCGCACAGCATGAAGTCGACCTCGTCGTCGCCGATTGCAAGGAAGTCCTTGATCTCGTTGGTGACGTGCGGGATCACCTGGATGGTCTTGCCCAGGTATTCGCCCCGGCGTTCCTTTTCCAGCACGTTGGAATAGACGCGCCCGCTGCTGATGCTGTCGGTGCGGCGCGCTGCGACGCCGGTGAATCGTTCGTAATGACCCAGGTCCAGGTCGGTCTCGGCCCCGTCATCGGTGACGAAGACCTCGCCATGCTCGAACGGGCTCATCGTGCCGGGGTCGACGTTCAGATACGGGTCCAGCTTGCGCAGCCGGACGGTGAACCCCCGCGCCTGCAGCAGCGCCCCCAACGCCGCCGAAGCCAGCCCCTTGCCAAGCGAGGATACGACGCCGCCGGTGATGAAGATGTAACGCGCCATGAGGCCCCCGTGATGTGCAATTCTGTCTTAGCGGGCCGTCCGAATGACGACGATCACGGGACCCACGAAATAACCGATTCGCCCCGTGGCCGCAACGGACCGCAAGTGGAAGGGGGGCGCCTGGCGCCCCCCGCAGTGGTGTCTGTCGTCAGTTCGCCGGTGTGGGCGCGGTGTCCGGGGTGGCGGGTTCCGCCGCGGCGTCGGGCGCCGCCGCCGGGGCCGTCGCGGCCGGTGCCGGGGCGTCGGGGGCGGGCGGGGTCAGCGCGTCGGCGGGTGCCGTCGCGGGGGCCTCTGCCGGGGTCCGCCGGGGCGTCCGCCGCGGGGGTCTCGGTCGCCGGGGCGTCGGTCGCCGCATCGGGGCTGGGCGGGGTCAGCGGGTTGCCCGCGGTCGAGGGCGGCGGGGTATAGGCCGGCAGACCCGGCAGTCCGGTCGCCGGTGCCTCGGTCGGGGCCTGGCCGCCGAACTGGTCCATGATCGAGCTGTTGTTGGCCTGGCGCGCCGCCAAGATCGTCAGCGCGATCGAGGTCGCGAAGATCGCCACGCCCAGGATCCACGTCACCCGGGTCAGCACGTTGGCCGCCTGCCGGCCCGACATGACGCCGCCGCCGGCACCGCCACCGCCGCCCATGCCCAGCCCGCCCCCTTCGGAACGCTGCAGCAGGACGACCCCGGCCAGCATCACTGCCAGGATCAGATGGACGGTCAGGATGACGTTTTCCACGGCTTTCGGCCTTTCATTTGCGGACGCGCCTATCTAGTCACCTGTCAGGGTGATGGCAAGCAAGAGTGTCCGATGGTTGCGGTGATGATCCAGGGCACCGGCTCGAATGTCGGCAAGTCGATGCTGGTGGCGGGCCTGTGCCGCGCCGCGACCCGCCGCGGCCTGTCCGTCGCGCCCTTCAAGCCGCAAAACATGTCCAACAATGCCGCCGTCACTGCCGATGGCGGAGAGATCGGCCGCGCCCAGGCCCTGCAGGCCCGCGCCTGCGGGCTGGAGCCGCATACCGACATGAACCCGGTCCTGCTGAAGCCCGAGACCGACCGCGGCGCGCAGGTGATCCTGCAGGGCCGCGCCATCGGCCGGGCCGAGGCGCGCGATTACCAGGGGCTGAAGCCTCGCCTGCTGGGCGGGGTTCTTGACAGCTTTGCCCGCCTGTCGGCCGCCCATGACCTGGTGATCGTCGAGGGGGCGGGCAGCCCCGCCGAGGTCAACCTGCGCCCCCGCGACATCGCCAACATGGGCTTTGCCCGCGCGGCGGGGGTGCCCGTCGTGCTGGCGGGCGACATCGACCGGGGCGGGGTCATCGCCCAGATCGTCGGCACTCAGGCCGTGATCGACGCTGGCGACGCCGCGATGATCCGGGGCTTCCTGGTCAACAAGTTCCGCGGCGACCCGCGCCTGTTCGACGACGGCTACCGCATGATCGAGGCGCGCACCGGCTGGCGCGGCTTCGGTGTCGTGCCGTGGTTCGCGGACGCGCACCGCCTTCCGGCGGAGGATGCGGTCGATCTGCGCGCCAGTGGCGGGACGGGGCTGCATGTCGTCTGCCTGACCCTGTCGCGCATCGCCAATTTCGACGACCTGGACCCGCTGGCGGCGGAACCCGGCTTGCGCCTGACCATGCTGGCGCCGGGACAGGCGATCCCGGGCGACGCCGGTCTGGTGATCGTGCCGGGCACGAAATCGACCCTGGGCGATCTGGCCTTCCTGCGGGCGCAGGGCTGGGACATCGACCTGGCCGCGCATCACCGGCGCGGCGGGCATGTGCTGGGCATCTGCGGTGGCTATCAGATGCTGGGCCGGATGATCGACGATCCGTCGGGCGCGGACGGGGTGGCAGGGCAGGTGGTGGGGCTGGGCCTTTTGGACGTGACCACCGTCATGGCCCCCGACAAGCGGCTGACCCGCGTGACCGGCACCGCCCTGGGCCAGCCCGTGTCGGGATACGAGATCCACATGGGCCGCACCGACGGCCCGGACTGCGCGCGCCCCTTTGCCCATGTCCCCGACCCCGACGGGGCCATCAGCGCGGATGGCCGCGTGACGGGCAGCTATCTGCACGGGCTGTTTTCCGACGACGCGTTCCGCGCGGCCTTCCTGGCCCGGCTTGGTGCCGCCTCGCGTCCGGGGTTCGAGGCCGGGGTGGATGCCGCGCTGGACGATCTGGCGGATCACCTGGAGGCGCATCTGGACGTGGCGGCCCTGCTGGCCGTCGCGCGCTGATCCCCGATGCGGGCGCCCCCGCCATGCGCGCAGGGTGCAGCAGATGTGACCGCGTGGCGCTGGACGAAACCGGGTCGGCACGCTACCTGAGGGGCATGGAACAGATCAAAGCCCCCCTGACCCTGTATCTGGCCGCCCCGCGCGGCTTCTGCGCAGGCGTCGACCGCGCCATCAAGATCGTGGAACTCGCGTTGGAAAAATGGGGCGCCCCCGTCTTTGTCCGCCACGAGATCGTGCACAACAAGTATGTCGTCGACACGCTGCGCGACAAGGGCGCGGTCTTCGTCGAGGAGCTGGACGAATGCCCGGCCGACCGGCCCGTGATCTTTTCCGCCCATGGCGTCCCCAAGGCCGTCCCGGCCGAGGCGCAGCGCCGCGAGATGGTCTATGTCGACGCGACCTGCCCGCTGGTCAGCAAGGTCCATATCGAGGCCGAACGGCACCACGCCGCGGGCCTGCAGATGATCATGATCGGCCACAGGGGCCACCCCGAGGTCCTTGGCACCATGGGCCAGCTGCCCGAGGGCGAGGTGATCCTGGTCGAGGACGTGGCCGACGTGGCCCGCGTCCAGGTCCGCGACCCCGCGCGCCTGGCCTTCATCACCCAGACCACCCTGTCGGTCGACGACACCGCCGCCGTTGTCGCGGCCCTGCAGGCGCGGTTCCCCACGATCGTCGGGCCCGCCAAGGAAGACATCTGCTATGCCACCACCAACCGCCAGGCGGCGGTCAAGGCGGTGGCGCCGCATGTCGATGCGCTGCTGGTGATCGGGGCCGAGAATTCCAGCAACTCCAAGCGCCTGGTCGAGGTCGGGCGTGCCGCGGGCTGCGGCTATGCCCAGCTGGTGATGCGGGCGGCCGAGATCGACTGGCGGGCGCTGGACGGTATCCGCAGCATCGGCGTGACCGCCGGCGCCAGCGCCCCCGAGGTGCTGATCAACGAAGTCATCGACGCCTTCCACGCCCGCTATGACGTGACCGTCGAGGTGGTCGAGACCGCCGTGGAACGGGTCGAGTTCAAAGTCCCCCGCGTCCTGCGCGAGACGGCCTGACCGAACCGGCCCCTTGCCGGATCGCCCGCCCCGGTCCTATCCTCCGGCCACAGGTTGGAGGACCCCACATGACCGTCTATCTGATTGCCGAAGTCACCGTCACCGACGACGCCTGGATCGCCCCCTATGCGGCGGCGGTCCATGACATCGCCGCCCGCCACAACGGCCGCTACCTGTCGCGGTCCGGCCATATCGAGACGCTGGAGGGCGAGGCCCGCGACGTCACCCTGATCGCGCTGATCGAGTTCCCGACCCGCGAGGATGCGATGGGCTTCGTCAACGATCCCGACTATGCGCCCCATGCGAATGCCCGCAAGGGCGGGTCCGTCAGCCATTTCCGGCTGATCGACGACAGCGACGCGGCCGGCAGCATCCCCTATCTTCCCGCGCCCGCCTGAGGCCCGCTGGCCTGCCGCGCCGATCGCGGCTATAGCGGCGCGGACAAGGCGGAAAGGGACAGCATGCGGCTCTATTCGATGCCCTCATCGGGCAACAGCTACAAGGTCAGGCTGCTGGCGGCGCTGACCGGCCAGTCGCTGGACCGGGTCGATTGCGAATACGGATCGGCCGCCCTGCAGCAGGCCAAGGACCAGGGCGCGCTGCCCTTCGGCAAGCTGCCGGCGCTGCGTCTGGACGACGGGACCACGCTGGCGGAATCGAACGCCATCCTGTGCTATCTGGGCGAGGGCACGGCCTATTGGCCCGCCAGCCGGACCCTGCGGGCGCAGATGCTGGGATGGATGTTCTGGGAACAGTACAACCACGAACCGGTCATCGCGGTTCGCCAGGCGCTGGTCAGCTATCCCCATCGCGCGGCGGATGCCACGCCCGACCGGCTGGCCGACCTGTTGGATCGCGGCCACGCGCTGCTGTCCGTGATGGAAAATCATCTGGCGACCCAAGACTGGCTGGTGGGCGACGCGGCCAGCCTGGCCGACATCTGCCTCTATGCCTATACGCACAGCGCGGGTGCGCGCGGCGGGTTCGACATGAACCGCTTTCCGGCCGTGCGCGGCTGGCTGGCGCGGGTGGCGGCCCTGCCGGGGCACGTGACCATCGATGGCTGAACTGTTCGCCTGGACCGACGGCGCCTGCAGCGGCAATCCCGGCCCCGGCGGTTGGGGCGTGCTGATGCGCGCGCTGGACGGCGCGAACGTGGTCAAGCAGCGAGAGCTGCAGGGCGGAGAGCCTGCCACGACCAACAACCGGATGGAGCTGATGGCCGCCATCAGCGCGCTGGAGGCGTTGACCCGGCCCAGCACCATCGTGATCGTGACCGACAGCAATTACGTCAAGAACGGCGTGACCCAGTGGATCCACGGCTGGAAGCGCAACGGCTGGAAGACCGCCGACAAGAAGCCAGTCAAGAACGTCGAATTGTGGCAGCGGCTTGATGCGGCGCAGGCCACCCACAGCGTCGAATGGCGTTGGATCAAGGGCCATGCCGGCCATGCCGAGAACGAACGTGCGGACGAACTGGCCCGCGCGGGCATGGCGCCGTTCAAGCCGTGACGGGACAGGTGATCGCGGGGCTGCCCACGCTGGTCTGGGTGCTGGACTATGCCTCGGTGCTGGTCTTTGCGCTGACCGGGGCGCTGGTGGCCAGCCGCGCGCAGCTGGACCCGGTGGGCTTTGTCTTCATGGCCGCGATGACGGCGGTGGGCGGCGGGACGCTGCGCGACCTGATCCTGGGCCGCGACATGGTGTTCTGGGTCGCCCGGCCGTCGCTGGTCGTCGTGGCCGCGGTGGCGGCGATGGTCGTGTTCTGGACCGCGCACCGGTTCGAAAGCCGTTATCGCCTGCTGCTGTGGCTGGACGCCTTTGCCCTGTCCGTGGCGGTGCCCGCGGGCGTCGCCGTGGCCCTGGCGGGCGGGTTCAGTCCGGTCATCGTGGTCATCATGGGCGTCGTCACCGGCACCTTCGGCGGGCTGATGCGCGACGTGGTCGGCAACGAGGTGCCGCTGGTCCTCAAGCAGGGCGAGCTGTACCTGACGGCGGCCTTTGGCGGGGCGCTGGCGGCGGTGATGTTGGTCTGGATGGGCCTGGGCCGGGTCGAGGCCCTGGCCGCCTGCGGCATGGTCACCTTCGTGCTGCGTGCGGGCAGCATGGTGCGCGGCTGGAAGCTGCCGGTCTATCGCCCCCGCCCGCCGCGCACCCGCGGCTAGCGCAGGACGGGCGGCCCCGCGCGGCCCGAGTCGATGTTCTGCACCCCGGCGCGCAGCCCCTGGCCGATGCGATGCGCCATCTGCGACCAAGCGCGGGCCGACCAGGGTGGCAGGGTGCGGCGCAGCGCCTCGTCGAACAGCGCCAGCCAGATCTCGAAATGCTCGGGGCGGACGTTGCCCGCGGACAGGTGCGCGCGCATCGGGCTGCCGTTGTAGCCGGCCTTGTGCAGGATCGCGCCCTTCCAGAAGGCGGCGATGCGATCCTCATGCGCGGCCCAGTCGCCGACATGTTCGGCAAAGATCGGGGCCAGCACCTCGTGCCGCCGCACGGCGCCGTAGAAGACGGCGACGGTGCGGGCGATCTCTGCCTCGGTGATGTCGAAACGCGGGTCCATGCGCCGCATCTGGGGCAGGGGCGGCGCGGTTGCAAGGGGCCGCGTGCCGCCGTAAGGGGGGCCACCCGGTCGCAGCCCACCCGGACAAAACAGGAGCGAGCCATGAGCCACTATACCGACGCGCTGACCCAGCTGGGCAGCGACACCCCCCTGCCGCAGCACCCCGACCAGGCCGTGCTGGAACGTGTGCCCAACCCCCAGCCCGGCCAGACCTATGCCGTTCGCTTCACCCAGCCCGAATTCACCAGCCTGTGCCCGCTGACCGGCCAACCCGATTTCGCGCATCTGGTGATCGACTATGTCCCCGGCGACTGGCTGGTCGAATCGAAATCGCTGAAGCTGTTCCTGGGCAGCTTCCGCAACCACGGCGCCTTCCACGAGGATTGCACCGTGGGCATCGGCCGCCGCATCGCCGATCTGCTAAAGCCCGCTTGGCTGCGCATCGGCGGATACTGGTACCCGCGCGGCGGCATGCCGATCGACGTGTTCTGGCAGACGGGCGCGGCGCCCGCGGGCCTGTGGCTGCCCGATCAGGGCGTGCCGACCTATCGCGGGCGCGGCTAGGCGGCGTTCAGCCGCGCCAGGATCGCAGCGCGATCAGCGCCGTGTCGATCACGTCGCCAAGACGGGCCAGCAGGTGTTCGGGTTCTGGCGCGCCGCTGTCGGTCTCGGCGTCCAGCCGTGCCATCAGGCGCGACAGGCGCCGCCGATGGACGCCGGTCCACAACTGGACCGGGTCCGCGATCAGCCCCGCGAAGGTGGTGACCAGCGACCCCGCGACGGCCAGCGCCMCCCCGGTCGCGACGACCGTCAGCGGCGCGGTCTCCACCGGAAAGCCCCAGTACCACGCCCGCCCCAACGTGTCGCCCAGGGCGAAGTCGCGCACCGCGGCGCCATGCGCGCGCATCTGCGCCATCGGCCCGGCAAGCGAGATCATGCTCGGTGTCGCCCGGTGAAACAGCGCGATCCCCACGGTCAGCACGATCAGCGAGGTCGTGATCTCGGCCACGGCATTGCGGGTGTCGGCATGGCTGCGGATGGCGCGGGCGATGCGGTCGGGGGACGTGTCCGGACCCAGGCCCTGCCGCTGCAGATCGGCGATCAGCGCGCCCAGGTCGCGCTGGATCACCGTCGAGACGTCGGACCGCAGGAACACCCGCCGGCTGCGCAGCCAGCCGCCCACCCGCGTGGCCCCCATCCGCGTCAGGGCCCAGCCCGCGCCCAGCATCAGCAGGGCCACCGGCGCCAGCATCACGTTCACCGGCGCGCGCAGCAGGTCCGCGCCGATCGCGTGGCGGTGCAGTGCCAGCGTGCCACGCGGACCGTAGCGCAGCCGTGCGAACCGGCGCAGCGCCGCATCGCGGCGGGKCAGGCGGCTGCGCAGGGGGGCGGGGGGCATCGGGCTCTCCGAAGGCGGTGGCCGCAGTCTAGCGGGACGGGGGCCCATGCGCTAGGTTCGGCGCTTGCAGCGCCAAGCGGCGCTTTCTATAGAGGGCGGATGAAATTTCCGGCGTTCGGATCTCGAATTAGCAGCCCGGTGGCGTGAGGTTTCACGCCGCCGGGTCAGTCTTGTCCGAACATCTCTCAAAGGAACGCCCCGATGGCCGACGCCACGCAGCCCGATTACCGCGATACCGTCTTTCTGCCCCAGACCGAGTTTCCGATGCGTGCGGGCCTGCCCGCGCGCGAACCCGAATGGCTGGAGCGGTGGGCGCGCATCGGCGTCTATGACCGCCTGCGGTCGACCGCGGCGGGGCGCAAGCCGTTCGTGCTGCATGACGGCCCGCCCTATGCCAACGGGCATCTGCACATCGGCCACGCGCTGAACAAGACCATCAAGGACATCGTCGTGCGGTCGCACCAGATGATGGGTTTCGATGCGCGCTATGTGCCGGGCTGGGACTGTCACGGCCTGCCGATCGAATGGAAAATCGAGGAGAAGTACCGTAAGGAAGGCCGCGACAAGGACGCGGTCGACATGGTCGAGTTCCGCCAGGAATGCCGCCGCTTTGCGGCTGAATGGGTCGACATCCAGCGCGAGGAGTTCAAGCGCCTGGGCGTGACCGGGGCCTGGGACCGGCCCTATCTGACGATGGATTACCACGCCGAGGCCGTCATCGCGGCCGAGTTCATGAAGCTGGTGATGAACGGCTCGCTGTATCAGGGGTCCAAGCCTGTGATGTGGTCGCCGGTGGAGAAGACCGCCCTGGCCGAGGCCGAGGTCGAGTATCACGACCATACCAGCCACACGATCTGGGTGCGGTTCCCGATCACCACTTCAAGCCTGCTAATGAGCGAAAGCGGGTCTTCCTACGAGGACCAGCAAGCTGAAGTAACAGAGAAGGCTAGCTACCTTTTGCCTGCATCTGTGATCATCTGGACCACCACCCCCTGGACCATTCCCCAGAACCGCGCGGTCGCCTTCAACCCGGACATTGCCTATGGTCTCTACGAAGTCGATGCCGTCGCCGAAGGTTCAACCGCCGTTGCCGGGGAGCGTCTGGTACTGGCCGATGCGCTGGCCGAGGGGGTGATGGCGCAGGCAAAGGTCACGGGCTTCACCCGCGCGGCGGACGTGACCGCCGCCGATCTGGACGGGCTGATCCTGTCCCACCCCCTGCGCGGGGTCGAAGGAAGCGCGGGCGAGTGGGATTACGACGTCCCCATGCTGCCAGGTGATCATGTCACCGACGAGGCGGGTACGGGCTTCGTCCACACCGCGCCCAGCCATGGCGACGACGACTATCAGCTGGGCCTGCGCTTCAAGCTGCCGATGACCTACAATGTCGAGCCGGACGGCAGCTATCGCAAGGACCTGCCGATCTTCGGTGGCGAGGCGATCGTGGCGCCCGACGGCAAGGACGGCCCGGCCAATGTCAGCGTCATCAAGCAGCTGGCCTGGGCGGGCGCGCTGCTGGCCAAGGGCAAGATCAAGCACTCCTATCCCCACAGCTGGCGTTCCAAGGCGCCGCTGATCTATCGCAACACGCCCCAGTGGTTCGCGGCCATCGACAAGCCCTTGGACGACGGGCTGGGCCAGCATGGCGACACGATCCGGGCGCGGGCGCTGACCTCAATCGACCAGCTGGTCAAGTGGTGGCCCAAGACCGGGCGCAACCGCATCCATTCCATGGTCGAGAACCGCCCCGACTGGGTGCTGTCGCGCCAGCGGGCCTGGGGCGTGCCGCTGACCTGCTTCGTCAAGAAGGGCGCCAAGCCCACCGACGACGACTTCCTGCTGCGCGATGCGCGCCTGAACGACCGGATCGTCGCGGCCTTCGAGGCGGATGGCGCGGATGTCTGGTACAGCGCGGGCTTCAAGGCGCGGGTGCTGGACGGGATCGCGGACCCCGAGGCCTATGACCAAGTCATGGACGTGCTGGACGTGTGGTTCGACAGCGGCTCGACCCACAGCTTCGTGCTGCGCGACCGCGAGGATGGCGCACCGGACGGGATCGCCGACGTCTATCTGGAAGGCACCGATCAGCATCGCGGCTGGTTCCAGTCGTCGCTGCTGCAGGCGTCGGCCACCAAGGGCCGCGCGCCCTATCGCAACGTGGTCACGCATGGCTTCACGCTGGACGAGAAGGGCATGAAGATGTCCAAGTCGCTTGGCAACACCATCGTGCCCGCCAAGGTGATCGAACAGTACGGCGCCGACATCCTGCGCCTGTGGGTGGCGCAGGCCGATTATACCGCCGACCAGCGGATCGGCCCCGAGATCCTGAAGGGCACCGCCGACAGCTATCGCCGCCTGCGCAACACGCTGCGCTTCCTGCTGGGCGCGCTGGCCGGGTTCGACGATGCCGAACGCATCGAGCCCGCCCAGATGCCCGAGCTGGAGCAGTGGATGCTGCACCGGCTGGCGCAGCTGGACCACCAGGTCCGCCAGGGCTATGCGGCGTTCGATTTCCAGGGCGTGTTCCAGACGCTGTTCCAGTTCTGCACCGTCGATCTGTCGGCCTTCTATTTCGACGTTCGCAAGGACGCGCTCTATTGCGACGCGGCGGACAGCCCGCGGAGGCGGGCGGCGCGGACGGTGCTGGACCTGCTGTTCCACCGGCTGGTGACCTGGCTGGCGCCGATCCTGCCCTTCACCATGGAGGATGTCTGGCTGTCGCGCTTCCCGTCGGAGGATGACAGCGTGCATCTGCACGATTTCGCGCAGACGCCTGCGGATTGGCTGAACGAGCCGCTGGCCGCCAAATGGGAGCATGTCCGCCGCGCCCGCCGCGTGGTCACCGCCGCGCTGGAGGTCAAGCGGACCGACAAGACGATCGGCGCCAGCCTGGAGGCCGCGCCCGTCGTCCATGTCGAGGATGCCCAGATGCTGGCCGCGCTGAAGTCGGTGGCCTTCGCGGATGTGTGCATCACGTCGGACCTGTCGCTGACCGCGGACCCCGCGCCCACCGAGGCGTTCCGCATGGCCGAGACCCCGGGCATCGGCGTCGTCTTCGAGACCGCCGAGGGTGAGAAATGCCAGCGCTGCTGGAAGATCCTGCCCGATGTCGGCACGCATGCCCATCCGGGCGTCTGCGCGCGCTGCGACGCGGCCCTGGGATGACCGATGACGACCTGCGCGGGGCGATCCTTGCGCAGGTCGCCCGGCTGCGGCCGGGCACGACCTGCTGCCCCAGCCGGATCGCACGCGATCTGGCCGAGGACTGGCGCCCGCTGATGGACCCGCTGCGGCGTCTGGCGCTGCGGATGGCGGCGGAGGGGGACATCGCCGTCCTGCAGAAGGGCCGCCCCGTGGGGCCCGATCCGCGCGGCCCGATCCGATTGGCGCGGCGCTAGACCAGCCACCACCCCCGTGCCTTCAACTGGTTGCGAATCATCTTTTCCGGGGCAGGGGTCGGCCTGTCGGCAAAGATCGGGCGCACCTTCTGGCGTCCCTTGTCCTGATAGATCAGTTTGCGCGCAGGCTCCCATTCCCGCAGCACGCGCTTGACCTCCCTGGCGGCCACGGCGTCCTCTAGCGCGGTGATCGCGGCCTCGGGGTCGCGGGCATAGAGGAGCGGCAGCCGCCGGTAATGGCAGGTCACGTCGCCGTCCAGACCGTCCAGCGCAGGGCCGGGCCGCCCGCCGCCCAGGCTGTGGATGACCAGCGGCAGCACCGCCTGGTCCAGCCACGGGTCCATCACTTGGCAGGCCAATGCGTCATGCGGGCTGTCGCGCAAGGCCAGCGCCCAGGCCAGGAACCGCTGGCCGAACTCTGCCGGGTCGGACCCGAAGAACCAGCCTGCGTTGAAGTAAAGATAGCGTTCCCAGTGTTCGTCAGGCTGCGACAGGTCCAGCGTGGGGGCGAAGGACAGTCCGAACCGGTCGTAAAGCGATTGCCAGATGCCGTGATAGCCCGGGCCGTAAAGCGGCGGCTTGGGCCAGGTCCCCTCGCGCCGCATCGAGGCGGATGGCCGGGCGAAGTCGAAGCGGACCCGGTCCAGTTGCCCGGTGATCAGCGTGTCGGTGTCTAGAAACAGGAACGGCTTGCCCGCAGGCAGGACTGACAGGGCCTCGATCTTGTTGCCTTGAGGATAGGAGGCGCCGAAATGGCGCGCGGTGAACGGCACGATCATGGCGCCGAAATCGGTCAGCAGTTGGCGGCACGGGTCCGATATGGCCGTGTCATGCCCGCTCCAGGCGCCGTCGGGGGTGGGTTCGGCGATGAACACCGTGCCCGTGAAGTCCGGGGCATGCGCGCGCAGGCTGGCCATGAGGATCACGGCCTCGAACTCCAGCCGTCCGGCCTGGGCGACGATCAGCAGATTGGGCTGCTTAAGTTTCCTGGGGGGCACCCGACATCCTTTGCGGAACGTGATCGGGTTCAGCCTAGCGGTTGTGCGGGGACAGCAAAAGCCCCACTGCAGGGATGGTCCCTGCCACCACTTGATCATCCGGAATGTCAGGAAAGTGGTGGGCGACCCTGGAATCGAACCAGGCGTGGGTCTCCCCGGCGGAGTTACAGTCCGCTGCCGCACCTTGCAGCACGTCGCCCGCCGATCGCTTTCGGCGTGCGGGGTGATTAGCCGCCCCGTCGGGGGGCGTCAAGCGGATTTCCAGGGCTTGCGCGATGCGCGCCCTGCGCGCAGAGAAGGGTCCACAAGGAAAGGAGGCCGCGCATGTCCGACAAGAGCGGAAACGCCAAGAAGCCCACATGGGTCATCGACAAGGAACGCGCCCGCCGCGCGGCCGCCGCCGAGACGGTCTGGCTGTTCGGCCTGCACGCGGTCCGCGACGCGCTGGCTAACCCGGTGCGCCAGAAGCTGCGCCTGGTGGTCACCCAGAATGCGCTGGCCCGGCTTGGCGATCTGCACGGGATGGAGCCCGAGATCACCGATCCGCGCATCTTCGACAAGGCCGTGGGGCTGGCCGCCGAAAGCGTCCACCAGGGCGCTGCGCTGGAGGTCAAGCCGCTGAAATGGGGCAGCCTGTCCGAGGTCGCGCTGCGCGAGGCGCCCGGAGAGACGCGGCCGCTGCTGGTCGCGCTGGACCGGGTGACCGATCCGCACAACGTCGGCGCGATCCTGCGGTCGGCCGAGGTGTTCGGCGCGCGCGCGGTCATCGCCCCGCACCGCCATTCCGCCCCCGAGACTGGCGCCCTGGCCAAGACGGCGTCGGGCGCGCTGGAGCGCCAGCCCTATCTGCGCGTGCCGAATCTGGCCGAGGCGCTGACCCAGCTGAAGAACATGGGCTTCATCCTGGTGGGTCTGGACGGCACCGGCACCGAATCGTTGCCCGACCTGATGTCGGACCTGTCGGGCAGGGCGGTCTGCCTGGTGATGGGCGCCGAAGGGCCGGGCATGCGGGAGCTGACGATGAAGACCTGCGACCACGTCGCGCGGATTCCCTTTGCCGCCGATTTCGGGTCGCTGAACGTGTCGAACGCCGCCGCCGTCGCCCTGTATGCCGCGGGGCGTGCCTGAATATCACATCCCTGCGACGATTATGTCACGCGCGTTGAGATTTGGTCCGGCTGCTGTCAAGTAGACCGGACCGCAACCGTCGAGTCGTCATGAAAGCCTCTGTCCTGTGCCTGCTGATCAGCCTTGCGGCCGCGCTTCCCGCGGCGGCGCAGGACTGGGCCGTGGGCGGGTTCGACCCGGTGGGCTATGCGCAGGCCGGTCGCCCGACCCCGGGGCGCAGCGACATCGCGACGATGTGGAAGGGCCAGCTGTGGCATTTCGCATCCGAAGAGAATCGCGCCCGGTTCGAGGCCAACCCGCGATCCTTTGCCCCGGCGCTGGACGGGATGTGCCCCGTGTCCATCGTCGACGGACGCCCGCAGATGGGTGATCCGCGCCATTTCGCGGTGGTGGCGGGCAGGCTGTACCTGCTGGAATCAGGTGCCGCGGAACGGCGCCTGTCCAGTGACCCCGCCGGGATCGTGGCAGAGGCTCAGCGCCTGTGGCGCTGACGCCGGCGACACAAGAATCACAAATGCGTGAGCGGGGTGGAACTTTTCTGCCTGATGCCCATTTACACCTCATGGCATGACCCCGGAACGGTCATGTCCAGATCACTGTCCCTCGTTCCGCGACTTGCGCCCGGCCATCGTATGGACCGGGCGCTTTTTCTATGAGAAGCTGCAACCTGCGGCTGCGGCCCGGAGGAGGGACGATCATGGACATCCACACGGACGAGGATCACGACATCGCGCGCATCGCCCGCGACACCAAAGTCGTGGCAATGGTGGGCCTGTCCCCCAACGAGGCGCGGCCAAGCTGGGGCGTCGCCCGCTATCTGCAGTCCCAGGGCATCCGCGTCATCCCGGTCAATCCCGGTCACGACGGCCAGACCATCCTGGGAGAGCGCGTCTATGCGACGCTGGCCGACATCCCGGCCGCCGAAGGGGTGCAGCTTGTCGACATCTTCCGCCGCTCGGACGCGGTGGGGCAGGTGGTCGACGAGGCGCTGGCCCATCTGCCCGACCTGCAGGTGATCTGGACCCAGCTTGGCGTGCGCGACGACGCGGCCGCCGAGCGTGCCCGCGCGCGCGGCATCACCGTGGTTCAGGACCGCTGCCCCAAGATCGAGTTTCCGCGCCACCTGTAGCGGTCCGATATCTGCTTGACGGGCGGACGGGGTGGCACTAATCAGGCCCGACCTCAGGGGTATAGCTCAGTTGGTAGAGCATCGGTCTCCAAAACCGAGGGTCGTGGGTTCGAGTCCCCCTGCCCCTGCCAGGTCCTTCCTTCAGACCTGCGTCCTGACCGCGATCAGGGTTGAAAAGCCGGGCGTGCCCGGCTAGACCCGCGGTCGCATTTGCCCAAGGAGCCGCCCGTGGCCAATCCCGTCCAGTTCATCAACCAGGTCCGCGCCGAAGCCGCCAAGATTTCCTGGCCGACGCGCCGCGAGGTGATCACCACGACCATCATGGTCCTGATCTTCGCCTCGATCACCAGCCTGTTCTTCTTCCTGGTCGACCTGACGATCCGCACCGGTCTGACCCAGGGGCTGCGCCTGATCAGCGGCTGATCGGGGCTTGCAATTGCGGGCGGGGGGCGGTATTTCCCCCCGACTGTCCGGGACACGGCGTGCATCGAATGCGCATGCGCGCCGATTTGCATATTTCCGGACGACATGGAATTCAAAGGGTTGGCGCGCTGTCCGCGTGATTCCCGAAAGATGAGCAGGGGTCGATCGAGACATGGCAAAACGTTGGTATTCGGTCAGCGTCCTGTCGAACTTCGAAAAGAAGGTCGCCGAGGCGATTCGCCAGTCCGTCGCCGAGAAGGGCCTGGACGACCAGATCGACGAGGTCCTGGTCCCGACCGAGGAAGTGATCGAGATCCGTCGCGGCAAGAAGGTGACGTCCGAGCGCCGCTTCATGCCCGGCTATGTGCTGGTGCACATGGAGATGTCGGACCGGACCTATCACCTGGTCAACTCGATCAACCGCGTCACCGGCTTTCTGGGCGCGCAGGGCAAACCGATGCCGATGCGCGACGACGAAGTGAACATGATGCTGCACCGCTCGGACGACGGCGCACCCGCCGCGCCGCGCAACCTGATCCGCTTTGACGTTGGCGAGAAGGTCAGTGTGACCGACGGCCCGTTCGAGGGGTTCTCGGGGATGGTCGAGGAGATCGACGAGATTTCCTCGCGCATCAAGGTGACCGTGTCGATCTTTGGCCGGCCGACGCCGGTCGAACTGGAATTCACGCAGGTTTCGAAATCTTCGTGATCAGCTGCGGGAGGCCGTGAGGCCGCACCGCTAAATCGGCCCTCGTGCGGGGCTTGATGACAAAGGAGAAGGCCAGATGGCCAAGAAAGTTGTTGGCAGCCTGAAGCTGCAGATCAAGGCGGGCCAAGCGAACCCGTCGCCCCCCGTCGGCCCGGCCCTGGGTCAGCGCGGCATCAATATCATGGCGTTCTGCAAAGAGTTCAACGCCAAGACCCAGGAGATGGAGCAGGGTTCGCCCGTGCCCGTCGTCATCACCTATTATGCCGACAAGTCGTTCACCTTCGAGACGAAGACGCCGCCCGCGTCCTTCCTGCTCAAGAAGGCAGCCGGCCTGAAGCCGGTCGGCAAGCGCAACCGCGCCAAGGGTTCGGACAAGCCGGGCCGTGCCACTGCAGGCACCGTGACGGTCAAGCAGATCCGCGAGATCGCCGAGACCAAGATGAAGGACCTGTCGGCGAACGACGTGGATGCCGCGATGAAGATCATCGTCGGTTCCGCCCGGTCGATCGGCATCGAGGTGAGGGGCTGATCATGGCAAACGTTTCCAAGAAGAAGACCGCCGCCCGCGCCGCCTTCGAAGGCAAGGCCAACCTGACCGTCGAGGACGCCGTCAAGCTGGTCAAGGCACAGGCCTCGGCCAAGTTCGACGAGACCGTCGAGATCGCGCTGAACCTGGGCGTCGACCCGCGTCACGCCGACCAGATGGTCCGCGGCGTGGTGACCCTGCCCGCAGGCACCGGCAAGGACGTCCGCGTCGCCGTGTTCGCCCGTGGCCCCAAGGCTGACGAAGCCAAGGCCGCCGGTGCGGACATCGTTGGCGCCGAGGACCTGATGGAGACCATCCAGTCCGGCAAGATCGAGTTCGACCGTTGCATCGCGACGCCGGACATGATGCCGCTGGTCGGCCGTCTGGGCAAGATCCTGGGCCCGCGCAACCTGATGCCGAACCCCAAGGTCGGCACCGTGACGATGGACGTGAAATCGGCCGTCGAAGCAGCCAAGGGCGGCGAGGTCCAGTTCAAGGCCGAGAAGGCGGGCGTCGTCCATGCCGGCATCGGCAAGGTCTCGTTCGACGAGGACAAGCTGGCCCAGAACCTGCGCGCCTTCGTGGACGCGGTGAGCCGCGCCAAGCCGACGGGTGCCAAGGGTACCTACATGAAAAAGGTCTCGATCAGCTCGACCATGGGTCCGGGCGTGTCGATCGACGTGGTCTCTGCGACCGCGAACTGACCACAGGAATTTCCCCGCCGGACAAGGGCGGGGAATGGCGGGGCCGCACGCGGCCCTGTCCTGTCCGAGACGGAGGGTGCGGGGGAAACCTTGCTTAATTGCCTTCCTGAGATGGGGAAGCGTTTTTCCGAAGGCCCAGTCCTTCGGGTGATCTTGCCCTAACGGACCCGACCCGGTCCCGTTCGAGACCGGGAAAAGTGAGAGCCGGGGGGAAACCCCCAACTTGGAGTGAAACCGTGGATAGAGCACAGAAAGAACAGCTGGTCGAGGAACTCGGCCAGATCTTCGAAAGCTCTGGCGTCGTGGTGGTTGCCCACTACGAGGGGATGACGGTTGCACATATGCAGGACCTCCGCGCGCGCATGCGCGAAGCGGGTGGTTCGGTTCGCGTTGCCAAGAACAAGCTCGCCAAGATCGCCCTGGAAGGAAAGCCTTGCGCAAGCATCGCCGACTACCTGACGGGCATGACCGTGATCACCTATTCGGAGGATCCGACCGCTGCTGCGCGGATCGCCGACAAGTACGCCAAGGATAACGATCGTTTCGTGATCCTGGGCGGTGCGATGGGTGGTTCGGCCCTGGATCCGGCCGGTGTGAAAGCCGTCGCCTCGATGCCGTCGCGTGATGAGCTGATCGCTCAGATCGTGTCGTGCCTCGGTGCGCCCGCTTCGAACATCGCCGGTGCCATTGGCGCGCCTGCTTCGAACATCGCGAGCATCCTCACGACCCTCGAGGAACGTGAGGCTGCGTAAGCAACCTATTCCCGACTGGTGGTTGAAGACCCGACGTTGGAACATTAACTGGAAAGAACGGAAAAATGGCTGATCTGAAGAAACTCGCCGAAGAAATCGTGGGCCTGACCCTGCTGGAAGCCCAGGAACTGAAGACCATCCTGAAGGATGAGTACGGCATCGAGCCGGCTGCCGGTGGCGCCGTCATGATGGCTGGCCCCGCTGCTTCGGCAGAAGCCGCCGAAGAGAAGACCGAATTCGACGTCGTCCTGGTCGAAGCCGGCGCCAACAAGATCAACGTGATCAAGGAAGTTCGCGGCATCACCGGTCTGGGCCTGAAAGAAGCCAAGGACCTGGTCGAAGCTGGCGGCAAGGTCAAAGAAGGCGCTTCCAAGGCTGACGCCGAAGAAGTGAAGAAGAAGCTGGAAGCAGCCGGCGCCAAGGTCGAGCTGAAGTAATCGATCCTTTGATCGGTTGAAGACAGGCAGGGTCCGGGGTTTCCCGGTCCCTGCCGAACCTGTCTTGAAGGGCGGTCCGGCTGGCGGACATTCCTTCAGGGCATGTTCGAGGTTCGGGAGCCGCGCGGTGGGACGCGTGGCACGAATGGAACCTCACCCCTGCATTCGTAGGTGCGTTCCGGGGGCCCCGACCCGGACGCGCGCGAAGACGAAAGGTGACAAGACCCCATGGCGCAAGCTTATGTCGGCCAAAAGCGGATCCGCCGCTATTATGGCAACATCCGTGAAGTTCTGGAGATGCCGAACCTGATCGAGGTTCAGAAATCCTCCTATGACCTGTTCCTGAACTCGGGCGAGGGCAGCGGTCATAACGATGGTGACGGCATCCAGGGCGTGTTCCAGTCGGTGTTCCCGATCAAGGACTTCAACGAGACGGCCACGCTGGAGTTCGTCAAGTACGAGCTGGAGAAGCCGAAATACGACGTGGACGAGTGCCAGCAGCGCGACATGACCTATGCCGCGCCGCTGAAGGTCACCCTGCGTCTGATCGTGTTCGATGTCGACGAGAACACCGGGGCGAAATCCGTCAAGGACATCAAGGAACAGGACGTCTTCATGGGCGACATGCCCCTGATGACGACGAACGGCACGTTCATCGTGAACGGCACCGAGCGCGTGGTCGTCAGCCAGATGCACCGCAGCCCGGGCGTGTTCTTCGACCATGACCGCGGCAAGACCCATTCCTCGGGCAAACTGCTGTTCGCCTGCCGCATCATTCCCTATCGCGGCTCGTGGCTGGACTTCGAATTCGACGCCAAGGATCTGGTGTTCGCCCGCATCGACCGCCGCCGCAAGCTGCCGGTGACGACTCTGCTCTATGCCCTTGGCATGGATCAGGAAGCGATCATGGACGCGTTCTACGAGACCGTGACCTACTCCCTGCGCCGCGAGGGGCGCGAGCAGGGCTGGGTGACGCGGTTTTTCCCCGAGCGCGTGCGCGGCACCCGGCCTGCCTATGACCTGGTGAACGCCGATACCGGCGAAGTCATCACGAAGGCCGGCGAGAAGGTCACCCCGCGCCTGGTGAAGAAGCTGCTGGAATCCGAAGAGCAGCTGAACCTGTTCGTCCCGTTCGAGCGCATCGTCGGCCGCTTCGTCGCCAAGGACATCGTCAACGACCAGACTGGCTTCATCTATGCCGAGGCCGGCGACGAGATCACCGCGGAATACGACAAGCAGGGCGAGATGACCGGCGGCCTGCTGAAGGTGCTGCTGGACAACGACATCACCGATGTGCCGGTTCTGGACATCGACCACGTCAACGTGGGTCCCTACATCCGCAATACGATGGCGGCCGACAAGAACATGGGCCGCGAAGGCGCGCTGATGGACATCTATCGCGTCATGCGCCCGGGCGAGCCGCCCACCGTCGAGGCCGCGTCGAACCTGTTCAACTCGCTGTTCTTCGACAGCGAGCGTTACGACCTGTCCGCCGTGGGCCGGGTCAAGATGAACATGCGCCTTGATCTGGACGCCCCCGACACGCAGCGCACGCTGCGCCACGAGGACATCGTGTCCTGCATCAGCGGCCTGGTCGAACTGCGCGACGGCAAGGGCGAGATCGACGACATCGACCACCTGGGCAACCGCCGGGTGCGTTCGGTCGGCGAGCTGATGGAGAACCAGTACCGCGTCGGCCTGCTGCGCATGGAGCGTGCCATCCGCGAGCGCATGTCCGGCGTCGAGATCGACACCGTCATGCCGCAGGACCTGATCAACGCGAAACCCGCAGCGGCGGCGGTGCGTGAATTCTTCGGCTCCAGCCAGCTGTCGCAGTTCATGGACCAGACGAACCCGCTGTCCGAAGTGACGCACAAGCGTCGCCTGTCGGCCCTTGGGCCGGGCGGTCTGACGCGCGAGCGTGCAGGCTTTGAGGTTCGCGACGTTCACCCGACGCACTATGGCCGGATGTGCCCGATCGAGACGCCGGAAGGCCAGAACATCGGCCTGATCAACAGCCTTGCCACCTTTGCACGGGTGAACAAGTACGGTTTCATCGAGACGCCCTACCGCAAGGTGGTCGACGGTCACGTGACCGACGACGTCGTCTACATGTCCGCGACCGAGGAGATGCGTCACACCGTGGCGCAGGCCAACGCGACCCTGGACGAGAACGGCAACTTCACCGACGAGCTGATCTCGACCCGCCAGTCGGGCGACTTCATGCTGAACCCGGTCGATGCTGTCGACCTGATCGACGTGTCGCCCAAGCAGCTGGTTTCGGTCGCCGCAGCGCTGATCCCGTTCCTTGAGAACGACGACGCCAACCGCGCGCTGATGGGCTCGAACATGCAGCGTCAGGCCGTGCCTCTGCTGCGTGCCGAGGCGCCGTTCGTGGGCACCGGCATGGAAGCCACCGTGGCGCGCGATTCGGGCGCCGCGATCATGGCGCGCCGCGGCGGCATCATCGACCAGGTCGATGCGCAGCGGATCGTGGTCCGGGCGACCGAGGACATGGGCGCAGGCGACGCGGGCGTGGACATCTATCGCCTGCGCAAGTTCAAGCGTTCGAACCAGTCCTCGACCATCAACCAGCGCCCGCTGGTGAAGGTCGGAGAGAAGGTCGTGGCCAACCAGGTCATCGCGGACGGTCCCTCGACCGACCAGGGCGAACTGGCGATCGGCCGGAACGTGGTCGTGGCCTTCATGCCGTGGAACGGCTACAACTACGAGGACTCGATCCTGATCTCCGAGCGGATCCACCGCGACGACGTGTTCACCTCGATCCATATCGATGAATACGAGGTTGCGGCCCGCGACACCAAGCTGGGGCCGGAGGAGATCACCCGCGACATCCCGAACGTGGGCGAAGAAGCCCTGCGCAATCTGGATGAAGCCGGCATCGTCTATATCGGCGCCGAATGCGGACCGGGCGACATCCTGGTGGGCAAGATCACCCCCAAGGGCGAAAGCCCGATGACGCCGGAAGAAAAGCTGCTGCGCGCCATCTTCGGTGAGAAGGCGTCCGACGTCCGCGACACCTCGCTGCGTCTGCCGCCGGGTGCCTATGGCACGATCGTCGAGGTCCGGGTGTTCAACCGCCACGGCGTCGACAAGGACGAGCGTGCCCTGCAGATCGAGCGCGAGGAAGTCGAGCGTCTGGCGCGCGACCGCGACGACGAACAGGGCATCCTGGACCGCAACATCTATGCGCGTCTGAAGACCCTGATCCTGGGCAAGACCGCCCTGAAGGGGCCGAAAGGCATCAAGTCGGGAACCGAGATCACCGAGGAGCTGCTGGGCACCATGTCTCGCGGCCAGTGGTGGCAATTGGCCGTCAGCGAAGAGGACATCGCCAAGGATGTCGAGGCGCTGAACGGCCAGTACGACACCCAGAAGAAGCTGCTGGAAGCCCGCTTCGAGGACAAGGTCGAGAAGGTCCGTCAGGGCGACGACCTGCCGCCGGGCGTGATGAAGATGGTCAAGGTGTTCGTCGCCGTGAAGCGCAAGCTTCAGGCGGGGGACAAGATGGCCGGTCGTCACGGCAACAAGGGCGTCGTGTCCAAAGTCGTCCCGATGGAGGACATGCCGTTCCTGGCGGACGGCACCCCCGTCGACCTGGTTCTGAACCCCCTGGGCGTGCCGTCGCGCATGAACGTGGGTCAGATCCTGGAGACCCACATGGGTTGGGCCAGCCGCGCCCTGGGCCTCAAGATCGATGAGGCGCTGGAAGAGTATCGCCGCAACGGCGACATGACTCCGGTCCGCGAGGCGATGCGCATCGGTTACGGCGACGAGCTGTATTCCGAGATGTTCGACGGCCTGGACGACGAGACCCTGCGCGAGCATGCGGGCACCGTCCGCACGGGCGTGCCGATCGCGACGCCGGTCTTCGACGGCGCCAAGGAGGCCGATGTCAACGACGCGCTGACCCGTGCCGGGTTCGACACGTCGGGCCAGTCGGTGGTGTTCGATGGCCGTTCGGGCGAACAGTTCGCCCGCAAGGTCACCGTGGGCATGAAGTACGTCCTGAAGCTGCACCACCTGGTCGACGACAAGATGCACGCGCGTTCCACGGGTCCGTACTCGCTGGTCACGCAGCAGCCCCTGGGCGGCAAGGCCCAGTTCGGCGGCCAGCGTCTTGGCGAGATGGAGGTCTGGGCCCTGGAAGCCTATGGCGCGGCCTACACGCTGCAGGAAATGCTGACGGTCAAGTCGGACGACGTCGCCGGCCGCACGAAGGTCTACGAGTCCATCGTCAAGGGCGAGGACAACTTCGAGGCGGGCGTGCCGGAATCGTTCAACGTGCTGGTCAAGGAGGTCCGGGGTCTGGGCCTCAACATGGAACTCCTGGATGTGGACGAGGAGGAGTGAGGGCGAAAGCCCTCACCACCCCTTCCTCCATGCCCTTCATTAGGAATTGAGAATGAACCAGGAACTCGCCACCAACCCCCTGAACCCGCTGGCCCCGCCGCGGCAGTTCAATGAAATCAAGATCTCGCTGGCCTCGCCCGAAGAAATTCTGGCCTGGTCCTTCGGCGAGGTGAAGAAGCCCGAGACCATCAACTACCGCACGTTCAAGCCCGAGCGTGACGGCCTGTTCTGCGCGCGCATCTTTGGTCCGATCAAGGACTACGAATGCCTGTGCGGCAAGTACAAGCGCATGAAGTATCGCGGCCTGGTCTGCGAGAAATGCGGCGTCGAAGTGACCCTGCAGAAGGTCCGCCGCGAGCGGATGGGCCATATCGAGCTGGCCGCGCCGGTCGCGCATATCTGGTTCCTGAAGTCGCTGCCGTCGCGCATCGGCCTGATGCTGGACATGACGCTGCGCGATCTGGAGCGGATCCTCTACTTCGAGAACTATGTCGTCATCGAGCCGGGTCTGACCGACCTGACCTATGGCCAGCTGCTGTCCGAGGAAGAGTTCCTGGACGCGCAGGACAACTTCGGTGCCGACGCCTTCCAGGCGGATATCGGTGCCGAGGCCATCCGCGCGATGCTGTCGAACATCGACCTGGCGGCGACCGCCGACCAGCTGCGCGAGGACCTGAAGGCCGCCACCGGCGAGCTGAAGCCCAAGAAGATCATCAAGCGCCTGAAGATCGTCGAGAGCTTCCTGGAATCGGGCAACCGTCCGGAATGGATGGTCCTGACCGTGATCCCGGTCATTCCGCCGGAACTGCGCCCGCTGGTCCCGCTGGACGGCGGCCGGTTCGCCACGTCGGACCTGAACGACCTGTATCGCCGCGTTATCAACCGCAACAACCGCCTTAAGCGGCTGATCGAGCTGCGTGCGCCCGACATCATCGTGCGCAACGAAAAGCGCATGCTGCAGGAATCGGTCGATGCGCTGTTCGACAACGGCCGTCGCGGCCGCGTCATCACGGGCAACAACCGTCGCCCGCTGAAGTCGCTGTCCGACATGCTGAAGGGCAAGCAGGGCCGCTTCCGCCAGAACCTTCTGGGCAAGCGCGTCGACTTCTCGGGTCGTTCGGTCATCGTGACCGGCCCCGAGCTGAAGCTGCATCAGTGTGGCCTGCCCAAGAAGATGGCCCTGGAGCTGTTCAAGCCGTTCATCTATTCGCGGCTTGAGGCGAAGGGTCTGTCCAGCACCGTCAAGCAGGCCAAGAAGCTGGTCGAGAAGGAGCGCCCCGAAGTCTGGGACATCCTGGACGAGGTCATCCGCGAGCACCCGGTCCTGCTGAACCGTGCGCCCACGCTGCACCGTCTTGGCATCCAGGCGTTCGAGCCGATCCTGATCGAGGGCAAGGCGATCCAGCTGCACCCGCTGGTCTGTTCGGCCTTCAACGCCGACTTCGACGGCGACCAGATGGCCGTGCACGTGCCCCTGTCGCTGGAGGCGCAGCTGGAAGCGCGCGTCCTGATGATGTCGACGAACAACGTGCTGTCGCCCGCCAACGGCGCGCCGATCATCGTGCCGTCGCAGGATATGATCCTGGGCCTGTACTACGTCTCGATGCAGCGTGACGGCATGAAGGGCGAGGGCATGGCCTTTGCCAACATCGACGAGGTCGAGCATGCCCTGGCCGCCGGCGAGGTGCATCTGCACGCCAAGATCCAGGCGCGCCTGAAGCAGATCGACCAGAACGGCAACGAGGTCTGGAAGCGTTTCGAGACCACCCCGGGCCGCCTGCGGCTTGGCGGTCTGCTGCCGCTGAACGCCAAGGCGCCTTTCGAACTGGTCAACCGCCTGCTGCGCAAGAAGGACGTGCAGGTCGTCATCGACACCGTCTACCGCTACTGCGGCCAGAAGGAATCGGTGATCTTCTGCGACCAGATCATGGGTCTGGGCTTCCGCGAGGCCTTCCGTGCCGGCATCAGCTTCGGCAAGGACGACATGGTCGTGCCCGACACCAAGTGGACCATCGTCGGCGAGGTCCAGGAGCAGGTGAAGGAGTTCGAACAGCAGTATCTGGACGGCCTGATCACCCAGGGCGAGAAGTACAACAAGGTCGTGGACGCCTGGTCGAAGTGCAACGACCGCGTGACCGAGGCCATGATGTCCACCATCTCGGCCAACAAGCGCGACGAGAACGGCGCCGAGATGGAGCCGAACTCGGTCTACATGATGGCGCATTCCGGTGCGCGGGGTTCGGTCAACCAGATGAAGCAGCTGGGCGGCATGCGGGGCCTGATGGCCAAGCCGTCGGGCGAGATCATCGAGACGCCGATCATCTCGAACTTCAAGGAAGGTCTGACCGTTCTTGAATACTTCAACTCGACCCACGGCGCCCGGAAGGGTCTGTCGGACACCGCGTTGAAGACCGCGAACTCGGGCTATCTGACGCGTCGTCTGGTCGACGTCGCCCAGGACTGCATCATCCGCGAGCATGACTGCGGAACCGAGCGCGCGATCACCGCATCTGCCGCCGTGAACGACGGCGAGGTCATCAGCCCGCTGGCCGAGCGCGTGCTGGGCCGGACCGCGGCCGAGGACGTGCTGGTGCCGGGCGAGGACGAGATCATCGTCCGCGCCAACGAGGTGATCGACGAACGCAAGGCCGACGCCATCGAGGCGGCGGGCGTGCAGTCCGTGCGCATCCGTTCGGCGCTGACCTGCGAATCCGAGGACGGGATCTGCGCGCTGTGCTATGGCCGCGATCTGGCCCGCGGCACGCTGGTCAACATCGGCGAGGCTGTCGGCATCATCGCCGCGCAGTCGATCGGCGAACCGGGCACCCAGCTGACGATGCGGACCTTCCACATCGGCGGCATCGCGCAGGGCGGCCAGCAGTCGTTCCAGGCCGCCTCGCACGAGGGCACGATCGCCTTCCGCAACGAGAGCATCCTGGAAAACGCCAATGGCGAGCAGGTCGTGATGTCGCGCAACATGCAGATCCTGGTCATGGACGACCAGGGGCAGGAGCGCGCCAGCCACAAGCTGTTCTACGGCTCCAAGCTGTTCGTGAAGGAAGGCGAGCGGGTCATCCGCGGCGCGAAGCTGTTCGAATGGGACCCCTATACCCTGCCGATCATTGCGGAGAAGGGCGGCATCGCCAAGTTCGTCGATCTGCTGTCGGGGATCTCGGTCCGCGACGAGACCGACGATGCGACGGGCATGACCCAGAAGATCGTGACCGACTGGCGGTCGGCGCCCAAGGGCAACGACCTCAAGCCCGAGATCATCATCATGGACGCCAACGGCGAACCGGTGCGCAACGACCAGGGCAACCCGGTCAGCTATCCGATGTCGGTGGATGCCGTGCTGTCGATCGAGGACGGCCAGGAGATCAAGCCCGGCGACGTGGTGGCCCGCATCCCGCGCGAAGGCGCGCGGACCAAGGACATCACCGGTGGTCTGCCGCGCGTGGCGGAACTGTTCGAGGCGCGTCGTCCCAAGGATCACGCGATCATCGCCGAGATCGACGGCTATGTCCGCTTCGGCAAGGACTACAAGAACAAGCGCCGCATCACGCTGGAGCCGTCCGAGGAGGGTCTGACCCCCGTCGAGTACATGGTGCCGAAAGGCAAGCACATCCCGGTGCAGGAAGGCGACTTCGTGCAGAAGGGTGACTACATCATGGACGGCAATCCTGCGCCGCATGACATCCTGCGCATCATGGGGATCGAGGCCTTGGCCGACTATCTCATCGACGAGGTGCAGGACGTCTATCGACTGCAGGGCGTGAAGATCAACGACAAGCACATCGAGGTGATCGTTCGCCAGATGCTGCAGAAGATCGAGATCCTGGACGGCGGCGACACCACGCTGCTGAAGGGCGAGAACGTCGAGCGTGACGAGTTCGTCGAGGAGAACGCCAAGATCGAGGCACGCGGCGGACGTCCCGCCACGGGCGAGCCTGTCCTGCTGGGCATCACCAAGGCCAGCCTGCAGACCCGCAGCTTCATCTCGGCCGCCTCCTTCCAGGAGACGACCCGCGTGCTGACCGAGGCTGCCGTCCAAGGCAAGCGCGACAAGCTGGTCGGTCTCAAGGAGAACGTCATCGTGGGCCGCCTGATCCCGGCGGGCACCGGTGGTGCGACCACGCGCGTTCGCCGCATCGCGACCGAACGCGACGCCGAGGTGATCGAGGCACGCCGCGCCGAGGCCGAGGCCGCTGCAGCCCTGGCCGCGCCCGAGCCTTCCTTTGCCACCCCCGCGGCCGATCCGGTGGATCTGCCGCAGGACGGCAGCGACGATTGATCGCGACGCCTGACTGATGATGCAAAGGCCCGGCACCCAGTGCCGGGCCTTTGTCTTTTGGGTTGACCGCCCTTGCGGGCTGCACATACTGCATCTGCCGTTCAAGGAACCGTGATGCGCATGCAAGCCCTGGGTCTGTGCCGTTTCCCCCTGCCGGTGCAGGGCGGGTTGCAGATCGTGGCAGGAGACGCCCAGGCCCGCATGGGCCACCATTCCGAACCCCTTACGATGCGGACGTGCCAGCGTCGTCAAACCGCCTGCATGGTCAAACCTTTCGTGCGTGATACCGATCGCGGCGATGGCGATCAGGCCGATCGGGGCCTGTCGCGTCAGCATCCTGTCGCCGTTGGCAATGCCAATGCGCAAGTGTCGATCGACCGGTCCAGGGCGCAGCCGACCTCCGTGCCCGCACCACGTCCCGCACGGGCAGGGCGGCTGCGGCACCCCGCGCAGGATGCCGACAGCGGGGATCCTCCGGCGGCCTGACCAGTCGCCGCAAGCCCCCTGCCATCCTGTTCCGGAAAGCCGCCATGTCCACGCCCCTGATGTCCCCGCTGCGCCGCACGCGGCCCGCCTCGATCCGGCCAGAACCGCTGCAACCGGGCGACAACCTGCGCGGGGCAGGGCTGATGACGCTGTCGATGATGGGGTTCACCTGCAACGACGCGATCATCAAGTTCGTGGTCCAGGACATTCCGCTGTACCAGGCGATCACGCTGCGGGGGGTGTTCGTGCTGCTGGCCCTGATGATCCTCGCGCAGCGTGCGGGGGGCCTGCGCCTGCGCATTCCGGCCCCCGCCCGCGCGCCGATGGTCCTGCGGCTGGTCGGAGAGATCGGCTCGACCCTGCTGTTCCTGAACGCGCTGCAGCGCATGGCCATCGGCGACCTGACGGCGGTGATGCAGTCGCTGCCGCTGGTGGTGATGCTGGGGGCGGCGCTGTTCTTCAAGGAGACCCTGGGCTGGCGGCGCATCCTGGCGGTGGGGGTAGGCATGCTGGGTGTGCTGATCATCCTGCGCCCCGGCAGCGGCACGTTCGGCATCTGGTCGCTGGTCGCACTTGGGGCGATGCTGCTGGTCGCGGTGCGCGACCTGTCGACGCGCCAATTCGGGCGCGACGTCAGTTCGAACACCATCGCGTTCTATGGCGCGGTGCTGGTCACGCTGACCGGGTTCGTCCTCAGCCTGGGGCAGGGCTGGGTGATGCCGCAGCTGTGGCACCTTGCCCTGCTGGCCCTGGGCAGCGCCTTCCTGACCGTCGGTTACCTGTGCGCCGTGGCCGCCATGCGCGTCGGAGAGATCGCGGCCGTGTCGCCCTTCCGCTATACCTCGCTGCTGATGGCCATCTTTCTGGGACTGGTGATCTTCGGCGACTGGCCGGACCTCTGGACCTGGGTCGGATCGGCCCTTGTCGTGGGGGCGGGCATCTATACCATCTGGCGCGAGGCTCAACTGGGACGGCGGCGCTGATGCGGGTGCAGATGCTGGGACTGTGCCGCTTTTCCTATCTGGGACTGCGCGGCTATCAGGTCGAACATGACAGCATCGCGGCGCGCCGTGCCTATCTGTACGATCCCGACCGGCTGGCCCGGCGCTGGCTGTGGTTCCAGACCGTGGCCCTGCCGGGTTGGCTGGCGCAGACCGATCCTGACTTCACGCTGGTGATCATGACCGGGCCGGACCTGCCCGAACCCTGGCTGGGCCAGCTGCGCGACCTGTGCGACCGGGTGCCGCAGCTGCGCCTGTCGCTGGTGCCGGCGATGGACTATCACCTGGAGGCCTGTCACGCGGCGGTGGCGCCGCATCTGGACCCGGATGCGCAGGTGATCGGTCATTTCCGCCACGACGACGACGATGCGGTGGCGGTCGATTACATCGCCCGCGCGCGCGCCGATTTCGCGCGCGTCAGCCCGCTGTGGCAGGCCGAGGGCAAGCTGTCGCTGGACTATGGGCGCGGCCTGATCATCGCGGCGCGCGACGGCCAGCTGAAGATCACACCGCGGATCTGTCACAACATGGGGGTGGCGCTGACCATCTTCCTGGCGCCCGACGCGCCGCGGACGGCGCTGCATTTCAACCACACCAAGCTGGCGCAGTGGATGCCGGGCGTTCAGGTGACGCGCCCCCTGATGTTCATCCGCTCGATCCATGCCGACAGCGATTCCGGCGACATGGGGCCGGGCCTGCCCTGGCAGCCCGAGGAAGGCACGATGAACAGGCTGCTGCGCAGCCGTTTCGGCCTGCGCCGGGCGGATCTGGCCGCGCTGGCGCGCAGCCTGGGCTAGGCCGCAGGGGCCTTTGGGGCTTGTTGACAGGGGCGGGGATTCCCCCTATGACCACGCGACCCGGCGGGAAACCGCATCGGGTGCCAGAACCTGTGAGGTCAGGGTCCGGGCAGAACAGCCTCGATCCTCTGGAATTATGCCCGTCAGCCCTTTATGGGCGGGACGGGCTTGGCATTTTGCGATTCGCGCAGGATGCCGTCGAGAAGCGGCGCAACCGGTGGGTTGCGAGTATTGACAGAGCAAGACGGGGAACCGAATGCCGACGATCCAACAGCTGATCCGCAAGCCGCGGCAGCCGAGAGTGCAGCGGTCTAAATCCATGCACCTTCAGGGCTGCCCGCAGAAACGCGGTGTCTGCACGCGCGTCTACACCACGACGCCGAAGAAGCCGAACTCCGCTATGCGTAAGGTGGCCAAGGTCCGCCTGACGAATGGCTTCGAGGTCATCTCCTACATTCCGGGCGAGAAGCACAACCTGCAGGAACACAGCGTCGTGCTGATCCGCGGCGGCCGCGTCAAAGACCTTCCGGGTGTCCGTTACCACATCCTGCGCGGTGTGCTGGATACCCAGGGCGTCAAAGACCGTCGTCAGCGTCGTTCGAAATACGGCGCGAAGCGTCCGAAGTAAGGAGAGGCATCCATGTCACGTCGTCACGCCGCTGAGAAGCGCGATGTCCTGCCCGACGCCAAGTATGGCGATCGCGTGCTGACCAAATTCATGAACAACCTGATGGTTGACGGCAAGAAGTCGATTGCCGAGCGGATCGTCTACAACGCGCTGGAGCGCGTCGAGACCCGCCTCAAGCGCGAGCCCATCGAGGTCTTCCACGAGGCGCTGGAAAACGTGAAGCCGTCCGTCGAGGTGCGTTCGCGCCGCGTCGGAGGTGCCACGTACCAGGTTCCGGTCGAAGTCCGTCCGATCCGCCGCGAGGCGCTGGCCATCCGCTGGCTGATCACGGCCGCGGCCAAGCGCAACGAGAACACGATGGAAGAGCGCCTTGCGGGCGAGCTGTCCGATGCCGTCAACGGCCGCGGAACCGCCGTCAAGAAGCGCGAAGACACGCACAAGATGGCCGACGCCAACAAGGCGTTCAGCCACTACCGCTGGTAAGGCGAAAGGATCCACTTCATGGCACGCGAATATCAGCTTCCGCGTTATCGCAACTTCGGCATCATGGCCCACATCGATGCCGGCAAGACGACGACGACCGAGCGCATCCTTTACTACACCGGCAAGTCGCACAAGATCGGCGAAGTGCATGACGGCGCTGCGACCATGGACTGGATGGAGCAAGAGCAGGAGCGCGGCATCACGATCACGTCTGCCGCGACCACCACGTTCTGGCAGCGTCAGGAAGACCCCACGACCGAGGGGACTTCGGACACGAAGTACCGCTTCAACATCATCGACACCCCCGGCCACGTGGACTTCACCATCGAGGTCGAGCGTTCGCTGGCGGTTCTGGACGGCGCGATCTGTCTGCTGGACGCCAATGCCGGCGTCGAGCCGCAGACCGAGACCGTCTGGCGTCAGGCCGACCGCTACAAGGTTCCGCGGATCGTGTTCGTCAACAAGATGGACAAGATCGGCGCGGACTTCTTCAACTGCGTCCGTATGATCAAGGACCGCACCGGCGGCATCCCTTGCCCGATCGCCCTGCCGATCGGCGCCGAGGACAAGCTGGAAGGCATCGTCGACCTGATCAAGATGGAAGAGTGGGTGTGGGAAGGCGAAGATCTGGGCGCGTCCTGGGTCCGCAAGCCCATCCGTGACGAGCTGAAGGACCTGGCCGACGAGTGGCGCTCGAACATGATCGAGCTGGCCGTCGAGATGGACGACGCCGCCATGGAAGCCTACCTGGAGGGCAACGAGCCCGACGAGGAGACGCTGCGCGCGCTGATCCGCAAGGGCACGCTGTCGCTGTCGTTCTTCCCCGTCACCGCAGGTTCGGCGTTCAAGAACAAGGGCGTGCAGCCCCTGCTGAACGCGGTCATCGACTTCCTGCCGAACCCGCTGGACGTGCCGGCCTACATGGGCTTCACCCCGGGCGACGAGACCGAGACGCGCAACATCGAACGCCGTGCGGACGATGCGATGCCCTTCTCGGGCCTAGCGTTCAAGATCATGAACGACCCGTTCGTCGGCTCGCTGACCTTCACGCGCATCTATTCGGGCGTGATGAAGAAGGGCGATCAGCTGCTGAACGCCACCAAGGGCAAGCGCGAGCGCGTCGGCCGCATGATGATGATGCACTCGATCAACCGCGAGGAGATCGAGGAGGCCTTTGCAGGCGACATCATCGCGCTGGCCGGTCTGAAGGACACCACCACGGGCGACACCCTGTGCGATCCGGCCAAGCCGGTGGTCCTTGAGACCATGACCTTCCCCGAGCCGGTGATCGAGATCGCCGTCGAGCCCAAGTCGAAGGCCGACCAGGAGAAGATGGGCCTGGCCCTTCAGCGCCTGTCGGCGGAAGACCCGTCCTTCCGTGTGGAAACCGATCTTGAATCGGGCCAGACGATCATGAAGGGCATGGGCGAACTTCACCTCGACATCCTGGTCGACCGCATGAAGCGCGAGTTCAAGGTCGAGGCGAACATCGGTGCGCCGCAGGTGGCCTATCGCGAGACCATCTCGCAGTCGGCAGACATCGACTACACGCACAAGAAGCAGACCGGTGGTACGGGCCAGTTCGCCCGCATCAAGCTGACCATCACCCCGACCGAGCCGGGCGAAGGCTATTCATTCGAATCGAAGATCGTGGGCGGTGCGGTGCCGAAGGAATACATCCCCGGCGTCGAGAAGGGCATCAAGTCCGTCATGGACTCGGGCCCGCTGGCAGGCTTCCCGGTCATCGACTTCAAGGTCGCGCTGACGGACGGTGCGTTCCACGACGTCGACTCCTCGGTCCTGGCGTTCGAGATCGCTGCCCGTGCCGCGATGCGCGAAGGCCTGCGCAAGGCCGGCGCCAAGCTGCTGGAGCCGATCATGAAGGTCGAGGTCGTCACGCCGGAAGAGTATACCGGTTCGATCATCGGCGACCTGACCAGCCGTCGTGGCATGGTCCGGGGGCAGGACAGCCGCGGCAACGCGAACGTCATCGACGCCTTCGTGCCGCTGGCCAACATGTTCGGCTACATCAACAACCTGCGTTCGATGTCGTCCGKCCGTGCTGTGTTCTCGATGCAGTTCGACCACTACGAGGCCGTTCCGCAGAACATCTCGGACGAGATCCAGAAGAAATACGCCTGATCTTGCGGCGGGGCG
>NZ_WEKR01000029.1:0-31181 GCF_024105395.1 Paracoccus sp. 08
GGCGGTCCATGTCGGTCACGCCCCTGCGCGCGGGTCAGTCATCGGCGCGGATCTGGCGGGCCTCGTCGATCAGCATGATCGGGATGCCCGAACGGATCGGAAAGGCCAGCCCCGCCGTGCGGGACACCAGCTCCTGCGCCTGGGCGTCATAGCTGAGCGTGGCATGGGTCACCGGGCAGACCAGCGCCTCCAGCATGTGGCGGTCGAAAAGGGGGGCATCGGTCATTGCAGGCGTTCCTCGTTCTCTCCGCCGTGCAGGGCGAATTCGATCAGGCCGACCAGCAGCTCGCGACGGTCGGCCAAGGTGGGCGATTCCAGCAGCGCCTGCTTGTCGCCGGGGGTGAAGGGCAGCATCATCGACAGCGAATTGATCAACAACTCGTCCTCCGCCTCGGCGGCGGCGTCCCAGTCCGTCGACAGCTCCTGCGTCTGCATGTAGCGGTCCAGCAGCGAAAACAGTGCCTTGCGGTCCAGCGTCGGATCCTGCTCTGGGCCGGACAGGTCGCGCCCGAACGAGGACCAGTCGACGCGGCCCTGCAGGTAGGGGGCAAAGCCCTCCTCGACCTCCTGCAGGCGGAACCGCGAGATCGCGCCAAGCGAGATCATCATCCGCCCATCGCCGGTTTCCGAGAACGCCACGACCCGGCCCGCGCAGCCGATGGCGGACAGGCCGTCGCCCTCGGGCTGGATCATTCCGATCAGGCGGTGATCGGTCTTCAGCGTGTCTTCCAGCAGCTGCAGATAACGCGGCTCGAACAGGTGCAGCGGCATGCGGGCCCGCGGCATCAGCACGGCCCCGGGCAGCGGGAACAGCGGGATGCGGTCGGGCAGGTCGAAACGCAGCGCCATCGGTCAGGCGAAGATCAGCGAGGACAGGCGGCGGCGGCCCTTCTGCCCGATGGGGTCGGTGGGCTTGAGGCTGTCGAAGATCGTGATCAGCTGCGCCTTGGCAGCGCCGTCGTTCCAGTCGCGGTCGCGGCGGAAGCTGTCCAGAAGGATGTCGATGGCGGCCTCCAGCTGACCGTCGGCATGCAGTGCCTGCGCGTATTCCAGCCGTGCCTGCTGATCGGCCGGATCGGCCTCGACACGGGCGGCCAGATCGTCCAGCGGACCGGCGCTGGCGGCCTGCTGGGCCAGGGCCAGCTTGGCGCGTGCGGCCTCGACCGGGCCGGCATGGGCCAGGGGGCTTGGCACCTGCGTCAGGGTCGAGGCGGCGGCGGCATGGTCGCCCGCGGCGAGATGGGCGCGGATCAGCCCGCCCCAGGCCTCGGGGCTGTCGGGCAGCTCTCCGATGATGGCGGTGAAGGTCTCGATGGCGTCGGCGGCCTCGTTGTCCTCGATCATCTGCTCGGCCGCGGCAAGGGCGTCGGCCAGGCCGCCGTCATCGCCCGACATCGCGGCCAGCTTGTCGACGAACTGCTTGACCTGGCTGGCGGGCACCGCGCCCTGGAAGGCATCGACCGGCTGGCCCTGGAAGAAGGCATAGACGGTCGGGATCGACTGCACGCGCAGTTGGCCCGCGATCGTCTGATTCTCGTCCACGTTGATCTTGGCCATGCGCACGCGGCCTTTGTGTCGCGCGACCTCGGCCTCCAGCGCGGGGCCCAGCGTCTTGCAGGGGCCGCACCAGGGCGCCCAGAAATCGACGATGACGGGCACCTGCATCGACGCCTCAACGACCTCGGCCATGAAGGTGGCCTCGGTCACGTCCTTGATGAAGTCGTCGGTCTTGGGCGCTTGGGCCCCCTCGAAAAGCATGGTCATCCTGGCCCCGCATGGTTCGGTTGGCGTGTTCCCCGCAATATGGGGCGCTTGGCGGCTGAACGAAAGGGCCGGTTTGCGCGTTGCGATCACGCAGGCCTCACGGCCGTGTGAAGGCATGAGTGACATGACCATCACAGAGACCCCCCCGACCCGGCCGGGCCTGCCGCCTTTGTGGCTGGCCCTGCTGCCAATCGTGCTGACGCTGGGCCTGCTGGCGCTGCAGCTGTTCTATTACGGTGATTTCACCCCGCACATCCCGCTGATCCTGGGGCTGGCCATCACCGGCCTTCTGGGCGTCCTGCGCGGGCAGGGGTGGATGGACATCCGCGAAGGGGTGTTCCACGTCATCCACGTGTCCATGCCGTCGCTGTCGGTGCTGATCGTGGTGGGCATGATCATCGGGGTCTGGATCGCGTCGGGGACGGTGCCGACGCTGATCTATTATGGGCTGACGCTGCTGAACCCGCAGATCTTCCTGGTCGCGGCGATGGTGCTGTGTGCGGTCGTGTCGCTGTCCCTGGGCACCAGCTGGGGAACCGTGGGCACCGTGGGCGTCGCGCTGATGGGCATCGGCGCGGGTTTCGGCATTCCGGCCTACTGGACGGCGGGGGCGGTCGTGTCGGGGGCGTTTTTCGGCGACAAGATCTCTCCGCTGTCGGACACGACGAACTTGGCGCCGGCGGTGACGGGGGTGAACATCTTCGATCACATCCGCAACATGCTGCCCACGACCGTGCCCGCGATGCTGATCGCGCTGGTCATCTATTTCGTCGCGGGGACCTGGCTGATCTCTCCCGCCGAGACCAGCATGGCGCGCATCGACGCGATCACCGACACGCTGGCCGCGCAGTTCACGCTGGGCTGGGTGCCGATGATCCCGGCGCTGGTGGTGATCGTGCTGGCCGTCACGCGCCGCCCGCCGCTGCCGTCGCTGTTCGCGGGGGTGCTGCTGGGCGGGATCATCGCGATCTTCCTGCAGGGCGCGGGTCTGCACGACGTCTTCACCTATGCCCAGTCCGGTTACGCGATCGAGACGGGCGTGGCCGACATCGACAGCCTGCTGAACGCGGGCGGCATCCAGTCGATGATGTGGACCATCTCGCTGATGCTGATCGCGCTGGGATTCGGCGGCGCGCTGGAGCGGACCGGCTGCCTGGAGGCGATCATCAACGCCATCATCAGCCGCGTCAAAAGCTTTACCGCCGTGCAAAGCAGCGCCATTGCGACCGCCTTTGCCACCAACGTGGTGGCGGGCGATCCCTATATCTCGATCGCGCTGCCGGGGCGGATGTATGCGCCGCTGTACCGCGGCATGGGCTATTCCACGCTGAACCTGTCCCGCGCGGTCGAGGAGGGGGGCACCCTGATGTCCCCGCTGATCCCGTGGAACGCGGGCGGGGCCTTCGTCATCACCGCCCTGTCGCTGGGCGTGATGGACGGCAACCTGACGAACCTGCTGTACATCCCGCTGGCCTTCGCCTGCTGGACGGCGCCGCTGATCGGCATCCTCTATGCCGTCACCGGCTGGTTCTCGCCGCAGGCAAGTGACGCCGAACGCCGCGAGTGGGACCGCCAGGACGAGGACGTGCTGGACCTGGGCGATCACGCCCTGGGCGAGAACGCCTAGAGGTCGAAGCTGGCCATGACCGGGACGTGGTCGCTGGGCCCCTCCCAGCCCCGCAGGGGGCGCAGGATGCGGCTGCCATGGGCTGCGCCTGCAATGTCGGCGGTGGCCCAGATATGGTCCAGCCGCCGGCCCTTGTCGGCGGCGTCCCAGTCCTTGGCGCGATAGCTCCACCAGCTGTAGAGCAGCCCCTGCGGGATGTCCTGCCGGGTGACGTCCACCCAACCGCCCGCATCCTGCGCGGCCAGCAGGTGCTCGACCTCCACCGGGGTATGGCTGACGATCTTCAGCAGCTGCTTGTGCGACCAGACGTCGTCCTCGCGCGGGGCGATGTTCAGGTCGCCCACCAGGATCGACCGGGTCGGGCGCTCGGCGTGGAACACGTCGCGCATCTCGGTCAGGAAATCCAGCTTCTGCCCGAATTTCAGGTTCTGGTCACGGTCGGGGATGTCGCCGCCCGCGGGGACGTACATGTTGTGGATCACCACGCCGTTCTCCAGCCGGGCGGCCACGTGCCGGGCATGGCCCAGTTGCGCATAGTCGCGGTCGCCCGCATCCTCCAGCGGCAGGCGCGACAGGATCGCCACGCCGTTGTAACCCTTCTGCCCGCGCGCCACGATATGCGTGTATCCCAGGTCCGCGAACCGGGTCAGCGGGATCTTGTCCACCGGCGACTTGCATTCCTGCAGGCAGAGGATGTCGGGCGCCTCTTCCTGCAGCAGGCGGGCGACCAGACCCTCGCGCAGGCGGACCGAATTGATGTTCCAGGTGGCGATGGTGAACATGGGCAGGCTCCTTTGGGCGCGGACCCTAGCCGCGCGGGTCCGCCCTGTCGAGGCGCGGGCTTGCCATATGATCCCCGCGCGCTATGCAAGGGGCGCGGGGATTGGGGGGAACGGCCATGAAGATCACCATCGACGAGGCGCTGACGCGCGGCGGCACGGGCCGGTTCCAATGGCGCCTGCTGGGCATCTTCGGCCTGGTCTGGGCGGCGGACGCGATGCAGGTGATCGCGGTGGGTTTCGCCGCACCCTCGGTCGCCGCGACCTTTGGCCTGGAGCGGGTGGCAGCGCTGCAGATCGGGACGGTGTTCTTCCTGGGCATGTTCGTCGGCGCCTTTGCCTTCGGCCGACTGGCCGACCGGATCGGGCGCAAATGGGTGCTGATCGGCACCGTCGCGATGGACGCGGTGTTCGGGCTGGCATCGGTGATGGCCGGCGATTTCACCTGGCTGCTGATACTGCGGTTCCTGACCGGGGTCGCGGTGGGCGGCACATTGCCCGTCGACTATGCGATGATGGCCGAATTCCTGCCGCCCAGGAACCGCGGCCGCTGGCTGGTCTGGCTGGAGGGGTTCTGGGCGGTGGGCACCATCGTCGTGGCTCTGACGGCCTGGGCCGCCGCCAGCATGGGGGCCGTCGCGCCGTGGCGCTGGATCTTCCTTGTCGCGGCGATGCCGGCGCTGATCGGGTTCTTCCTGCGGTTCTGGATTCCGGAATCGCCGATGTACCTGGTCCGCAAGGGCCGCCAGGCCGAGGCGCGCGCCGTCGTCGACCGCGTGCTGGCCGTGAACGGCGCGATGCCGCTGCCCGCGAACGCGCATCTGCGTCCAGCGCCGGTGCCGTCGGGGGGGGCCGCGTCGATCATGGCGGCCCCGCTGCGGCGCGCGACCATCGGCGTGCTGGCGGTGTGGTTCCTGGTGTCGCTGTCCTATTACGGCGTCTTTGTCTGGGTGCCGGGACAGCTGGCGACCGAAGGCTTCGGCTTCGTGCGCGGATACGGCTTCCTGGTGATCCTGGCACTGGCGCAGGTGCCCGGATACGCGCTGGCGGCCTGGGGGGTCGAGGCGGTGGGCCGTCGCCCCACGCTGACGGCCTTCCTGGTCCTGTCGGCCCTGGGCTGCGGCCTGTTCGCCCTGGCCAGCAGCCCCGCCCTGGTCGCCACCGCCCTGATCGTGATGAGCTTTGCGCTGCTGGGCACCTGGGGCGCGCTCTATGCTTTCACGCCGGAACTCTATCCCACGCATCTGCGCGGCACGGGCATGGGCACGGCCAGCGCGGTCGCCCGCCTGGGCGGCATCCTGGCGCCCAGCCTGCTGGCCGTCGTCTTTGCGCGCGGCTTTGGCCTGGCCATCGGCAGTTTCGCCGTGCTGCTGCTGCTGGCGGCGGCGGCCCTGCTGCTGATCCGCATCGAGACCCGCGACCGCGCCATCGGGTGACGGGGAACAAGGCGGCCCCCCGCCCGTTGCCCCGTCACATCACCGAAAGGAGTTCACATGGGCCAGCTGGTCGACGGCGTCTGGAAGGACGAATGGTATGACACCGACAGCACCGGGGGAGAGTTCAAGCGCGACACGGCCAAGTTCCGCAACTGGGTGACCTCGGACGGGCAGGCGGGGCCGACGGGCGAGGGCGGGTTCGCGGCCGAATCGGGACGCTATCACCTCTATGTCAGCCATGCCTGTCCCTGGGCGCATCGCACGATGATCTTCCGCGCGCTGAAGGGTCTGGAGGATCACATCGACATCTCGGTCGTCCACCCCGAGATGCTGAGCGAGGGATGGGAATTCCGCACCGATTTCGACGGCGCCACGGGCGACCGGCAGTTCGGCCTGGACTATCTGCGCCAGGTCTATCTGAAGGACACGCCCGACATGTCGGGACGCGTCACCGTCCCCGTCCTGTGGGACCGCCAGACCGGCCGGATCGTGTCGAACGAAAGCGCCGACATCATCCGCATGTTCAACAGAGCCTTTGACGGCGTGGCCGGCAACACGGACGATTACTGGCCCCAACCCCTGCGCGCGCGCATCAAGGCGATCAACGACCGCGTCTATGACACCGTCAACAACGGCGTCTACAAGGCGGGTTTCGCCACCACCCAGGAGGCCTATGACAAGGCGGTCCATCCGCTGTTCGACAGCCTGGACGGGATCGAGGGACTGCTTGCCGAACATCGCTATCTGACAGGCGACCGCATCACCGAGGCCGACTGGCGGCTGTTCACCACCATCGTCCGGTTCGATGCCGTCTATCACACGCATTTCAAGTGCAACCGCCGCCGCATCGTCGACTATCTGAACCTGTGGGGCTGGGCACGCGAGCTATACCAGTGGCCGGGCGTCGCCCATACGATCCATCCGGATCATTTCATGCGGCACTACTACTACAGCCACGACATGATCAATCCGCACCGCATCGTGCCCATCGGTCCGGACGCGGACTGGACCGCGCCGCACGGGCGCTGACCGGACGGCCGTCCGAAAAAGAAGCCCCGGCGCAGGGAACGCCGGGGCAGAACAGAGAGGGAGGGGTGTGGCCGCATCCGCCGACCACTGGGCTTCGGGGACAGAACGTCACATCAGGGCCTGGGTTCCCGGCAAAGTTGTCTGCGCAGAAACCCGCCGATGCCTCAGGCAACCAGGCGATAGCCGCCCGATTCCGTGACCAGAAGGCGCGCGTTCGACGGATCCGGCTCGATCTTCTGGCGCAGGCGATAGATGTGCGTCTCCAGCGTGTGCGTGGTCACGCCCGCGTTGTATCCCCAGACCTCGTGCAGCAGCACGTCGCGGGCCACCACCCCGTCCTGCGCGCGGTACAGGAACTTGAGGATGTTGGTCTCCTTCTCGGTCAGGCGGATCTTGCGGTCCTTGGCGTCGATCAGCATCTTCATCGACGGCTTGAACGTGTACGGCCCAAGCTGGAAGATCGCGTCCTCGGACTGTTCATGCGTGCGCAGCTGGGCGCGCAGGCGGGCCAGCAGGACCGGGAACTTGAAGGGCTTGGTGACATAGTCGTTGGCGCCCGCATCCAGGCCCAGGATCGTGTCGGCATCGGTGTCATGCCCGGTCAGCATCACGATGGGGCATTTGACGTTCAGCTTGCGCAGCTTCTTGCACAGCTCGCGCCCGTCGGTGTCGGGCAGGCCGACATCCAGGACCACCAGGTCAAAGATCGCGTTCTTGGTGGCTTCGACCGCCTCGGCGCCGCTGCCGGCCTCGGTCACGTCGAAATCGTCGGTCGCGACCAGCTGTTCGGCCAAGGCCTCGCGCAGGTCTTCCTCGTCATCGACAAGCAGGATCTTCTTCAGTCCGGCCATGGTTGCCTCCTTTGCGTCATTGCGCAATGAGTTGGGCGTCGCGGCCCGGACCGTCCAGCACCATGTGCGAATCCTCACATGGAGTTGTCGGATCGGTGCGTTATGTTTCAGACTGTTTCAAGAATGCGTGGCCCCATGAGCCTGATCCCGACCCTGCCCGAGACCATCGCCCGCGCCCGCGCCGACCTGCGCATGGGCCTGCCGGTGGCCTTGGGCGACCATCTGGCGGCCGCGGTCGAGACGCTGTCGCCCGCGCGTCTGGCCGATCTGCGCGCGCTTGGCCCCGCCGTCCTGGCCCTGACCGGACGACGGGCCGAAACGCTCAAGGCGCGCGCCTATGACGGCGATCTGGCGCGGGTTGCGCTGCCCGTGGGGGCCGATCTGGCGTGGCTGCGGGCGTTGGCCGATCCCGCAGGTGACCTGATGACCCCGATGAAGGGGCCACTGACCACCCTGCGCGACGGCGATGCGGGACCCCATCGCGCGGCGCTGGCACTGGCGAAATCGGCGCAGCTGCTGCCTGCCATGCTGATGGTCGCGGCCCCCGCGCCGCCGGGCCTGACGCGCCTGCCTCCAGGTCCGGTTCTTGCGCAGCTTGCAGCCGAGGCCGCGATGGCCCCGGTCGCGGCGGCGCGCCTGCCACTGTTGTCGGCGGAGCGGTCGCGGCTGCACATCTTCCGCCCCGATGACGGTGGAGAGGAGCATTACGCGATCGAGATCGGCGACCCGCCCCGCGACGCGCCCGTCCTGGCGCGACTTCATTCGGCCTGCTTCACGGGCGACGTGCTGGGCAGCCTGAAATGCGATTGCGGGCCGCAGCTGAACGCCGCGCTGGCCGCGATGGGGCAGGCGGGGGCGGGGGTGCTGCTGTACCTGAACCAGGAGGGGCGGGGCATCGGGCTGGCCAACAAGATGCGCGCCTATGACCTGCAGAACCAGGGCTTTGACACGGTCGAGGCGAACCACCGCCTGGGATTCGAGGATGACGAGCGCGACTTCCGCATCGGCGCGGCGCTGCTGCGACGGTTGGGTTTCGGCGCCGTGCACCTGATGACCAACAACCCGCGCAAGGTGGCGATGATGCAGGCCCACGGCATCGCGGTCCCCGAACGGGTGCCGCTGGTCGTGCCGCGCAACCGTCACAACACCGGCTATCTGGATGTGAAGGCCGAGAAGTCGGGGCATCTGCTGTGACCGGCATGGTGCTGACCCCGCAGGGGCTGCGTTTTCTGGGCCGCGTCATTCCCTGCAGCATCGGCCGCGCCGGGATCACCCCCGCCAAGCGCGAGGGCGATCACGCCACCCCTTCGGGCCGCCATCGCATCACCGGGCTGTGGTACCGCCCGGACCGCCTGGCCCGCCCCGCGCCTTGGGCGCGGGTGATCGGGCCGGGCGATCTATGGTGTGACGATCCGGGCCATGCGGCCTATAACCAGCACGCCCGCGCGCCGCTTGCGGCCAGCCACGAACGGCTGCGCCGCGCCGACCCGCTGTACGATGTGATCCTGACGACGGACTGGAACGCGGATGCGGTTCCGGGGCGGGGATCCGCGATCTTCTTGCACCAGTGGCGCCGCCCTGGTTTCGGGACCGAAGGCTGCATCGCCTTTGCCCGCCGCGACCTGATGTGGATCGCGCGTCACGCGCCCCCGGGCACGCCGCTTTACGTGCCCTGAGCGTTCCGCGCCCCGAAGATCGCCGACCCCACGCGGACATGGGTCGCGCCATGGGCGATGGCAGTCTCGAAATCGGCGCTCATGCCCATCGACAGGCCGGGCAGGCCGTGGTCGCGCGCCAGGTCGCGCAGCAGGGTGAAATGCGGTGCCGGATCCTCGCCGTCGGGTGGGATGCACATCAGGCCCTCAGGCGACAGCGACAGCTCGGCGCACAACGCCAGGAAACCGGGCAGCTCATCCGCCAGGATGCCGGCCTTTTGCGGCTCGTCCCCGGTGTTGACCTGCACGAACAGCTGCGGGCGACGGCCCTGTTCGGCCATCTGCGCGGCCAGCTTGCGGGCCAGCGTCACGCGGTCCAGCGTGTGGATCGCGTCGAACAGCTGCACGGCGGCCCGCGCCTTGTTCGATTGCAGCGGCCCGATCATGTGGACCGACACACCCGGATGCGCCGCGGTCCAGGCAGGCCACTTGGCCTGCGCCTCCTGGACGTAGTTCTCTCCGAAGACGGTGTGGCCCGCGGCCAGAACGCCCTCGACCCGTTCGGGAGGCTGCAGTTTGCTGACCGCGATCAGCGTGACGCTGCCCGGGGCGCGCCCTGCGGCGGATTCGGCCGCGCGGATGCGGCGGGTGATGTCGTCCAGTCCCATGATCCCACCTGACAAAAAGAAAAGAGCGGGCGCAAGGCCCGCTCTTTCCATGTGACGTCTGACCGCGAAGGATCAGAAGTTGAACTGCACGCCCATGTCGGCGGTGATGTTCTCGTCGTAGCCGCGCTGAACCGAACCGGCCAGCATCGCGCCGCCCAGGTCGTACGCACCGCCGATACCGAACGCGTTGTCGCTTTCGTTGGTGTCGGCGCTGTTGTTGGCGACATAGCCGTTGATGGTGGTCAGCGGAGCAACCTCGTAGCTGCCGTACAGCGTGATGGTCTTGCCCAGGTCCGAGTCGTCGCCCAGCACTTCACCGTTGTCGAAGTACAGCAGGCCGATGTCGGTCTTGTCGTTGAACGCGTATTCCGCGCCGACGAAGTACTGGTCGTTGTCGTCGATGCCTGCGCCGTTCTTCACGTAGGCTGCCGACAGCGTCACCGAGTCATTCCAGACGTAGTCGGCCGAGACGCTGTATTCCTTCTCGGACGTGTCGGTCGGCAGGTCGTACACCTGGTCGGGGTCGATGACCGACGCGCGCAGGTTCACACCGGCGACGGCGTACTTGACCATGACGCCCATGTAGTCGCTGCGGCGATCGATCGCACCGTCGACCACGTTGCTGAGCGTGGGGTAGCCGTCGGTGTTGTAGGCGAAGAAGTCGCCGCGCGAGTTGCCGAACGAGCGCGAGTAGACGCCGATTTCCGAGTTGTACAGCAGGGCGGCCGAGTCGTAGGCGGTGTTCGAGTTACCGATTTCGACGGTCAGGCCGCTGGCGGTCACGTAGACATAGCCGGGTGCGACGGTGGTTTCGTCATCGCCCTGGTCCCACTGGATGCGGATCCGGCCACCGAAGTCGACGCCCTGGTCGGTCGAGGTCGTTGCATCGATGTTCATGCGCAGGCGCGACTGGACGATCGCGTCGCTGGCACCCAGATCGGCGATGCCGTCGTCGTCGGTGTCGATCGGACCGCGCACGCCGCCTTCTTGGTACAGCACGCCGGTACGGCCATAACCCGAGATGGTGACGTCTGCAGCGGCGATACCCGCGGTCAGGACCAGCGCGGTCGAGGCGATAAGTGCCTTCTTCATGGTGTGTTCCCTCTTGTCTCTCTGTTGCCCAAGCCAGCTGTCCCGCCCTGGGTATGCAATTTGTTTCACTCTTTCGCGATTGTGATGCAACGGAATCACGCGTCTGCTGTTTTCTTTGCCCATTTCCGTGATGCACTTGGGCCACACCTGCCCCGACCGCCCTGTCCGGACAGGCCCCGCGTCGGCCGTGCGGACGGGGTCCGCGCCTCAAGTCGCTTGTTTCGCGGCGCCGATCCGGGCTAATGCTGACCCCAAGAGATTGTACCACTGAACTGACCTCCGGGGGACTGGGATGACCTATGCACGCGCCACGCGCCTGATGATCGTCACGACGCTGTGCGCGGGCCTGGCGGCCTGCGGCAACGGCACGACGGAAAACGCGGGCCCCACCCCCGACCGCGACATGCGCCCGTCCGAGCGGGGCACCCTGATCCAGGACCTGTTCATCCGGTCGGGCAACCCGGACCAGATGGTCGGGGTGAACAAGTACCTGTGGAACGCCAGCCTGGACGTGCTGAACTTTCTCCCGGTGCAGACGGTCGACCCGTTCACCGGCGTGATCCAGACCGGCTACGGCACGCCTCCGGGCGGGGGACGGTCCTATCGTGCGACGATCCAGATCAGCGACCCGGCCCTGGATGCGCGCAGCCTGCGCCTGGCGCTGCAGGGGCCGGGCGGTGCCGCGGTCGAGGCAGGCACCGTCCGCGCGGTCGAGGATGCCATCCTGACCCGCGCCCGCCAGCTGCGCATCCAGGACGGCCGCCTGTAAGGGCGCGTCCGCGCATCGGTGACCCCAATCGTGGGGCATCCGGCGGTGTTTCGCGATGCCCGCGGGCGGTTGCATTCGACGGGCTCCGGTCGGCCGCATCTGGACCCGCACAGGCGGGGCGTATAGACCCTGCGGGCAACGAATGATGCCCGAGGTTCCCCATGCCCTATGATCCCGCGACAAGCGAAGCCCGTTGGCAGACGGCCTGGGCCGATGCCGACGCCTTTGCCGCCATCCGCGACGAGCGCCCGAAATACTATGTGCTGGAGATGTTCCCCTATCCGTCGGGGCGCATCCACATGGGCCATGTGCGCAACTATGCGATGGGCGACGTGGTCGCGCGGTTCAAGCGGGCGCAGGGGTTCAGCGTGCTGCACCCGATGGGCTGGGACGCCTTCGGCATGCCCGCGGAGAACGCCGCGATGGAGCAGGGCGGTCATCCCCGCGACTGGACCTATGCCAACATCGCGACCATGCGCGAGCAGCTGAAGCCCCTTGGCCTGTCCATCGACTGGAGCCGCGAATTCGCGACCTGTGACGACGCCTATGTGGCGCAGCAGCAGGCGCTGTTCCTGGACATGCTGGACGCGGGCCTGATCACGCGCAAGTCGGCGCAGGTGAACTGGGACCCGGTCGACATGACCGTGCTGGCTAATGAACAGGTGATCGACGGCAAGGGCTGGCGGTCGGGCGCCACGGTGGAACGGCGCGAGTTGACGCAGTGGTTCTTCAGGATCAGCGATTACAGCGACGAGCTGCTGGAGGCGCTGGACGGGCTGACGGGCTGGCCCGAGAAGGTCCGCCTGATGCAGGCCAATTGGATCGGCCGGTCGCGCGGGCTGCAGTTCACGTTCCGCACGGTCGATGCGCCCGCGGGCCATGAGGCGATCGAGGTCTATACGACCCGTCCCGACACGCTGATGGGCGCCAGCTTCGTCGCGCTGTCGCCGGATCATCACCTGGTCAAGGAGCTGGCGGCCAGCCGCCCCGAGATCGAGGCCTTCCGCGAGGAATGCCGCAAGATCGGCACGACCGAGGAAGCCATCGAGACCGCCCCCAAGCTGGGCTTCGACACCGGCCTGACCGTCGCGCATCCGCTTGACCCCGACTGGCGCCTGCCGATCTGGATCGCGAATTTCGTGTTGATGGATTACGGCACCGGCGCGATCTTCGGCAGCCCGGCGCATGACGAACGTGACCACGAATTCGCGCGCAAGTACGGCCTGCCCATCCGCGCGACCTTTGGTCAGCCCGGCATGACGCAGGAACAGGCCGACGCACTGGTGGCGGATGCGCCCTTCGTACCTGCCAAGACCGAGCCCGTGACCTATGTCCGCGGCTTCAGCGGCGCGGCCGATCAGACCGGAGAGGCCGCCGTCGACGCCGCCATCGCCCATGCGGAAGGCGCGGGATACGGCGAGGGCGTGACCAAGTTCCGCCTGCGCGACTGGGGCATCTCGCGCCAGCGCTATTGGGGCTGCCCGATCCCGGTCCTGCATTGCGACAGCTGCGGGACCGTGCCCGAGGCGAAGGCGAACCTGCCCGTGCTGCTGCCGCAGGACGTAACCTTCGACGTGCCGGGCAACCCGCTGGACCGCCACCCGACCTGGCGTCAGGCGACCTGCCCCAAATGCGGAGGCGCGGCGCGGCGCGAGACCGACACGATGGACACGTTCGTCGATTCGTCGTGGTATTACGCGCGCTTCACCTCGCCGGGGGCGGCGACGCCGACCGACCGGGCGGATGCGGAATACTGGATGAACGTCGACCAGTATATCGGCGGCGTCGAACACGCGATCCTGCACCTGCTCTATTCGCGCTTCTTTGCCCGCGCGATGGTCAAGACGGGCCACCTGCCCGAGACGGCACGAGAGCCGTTCGACGCGCTGTTCACGCAAGGCATGGTCACGCACGAGATCTATCGCACCACCGACGACCGGGGGCGCCCGGTCTATCACCTGCCCGAGGACGTGACCGACGGGCGTCTGGCCGACGGCACCGCGGTCGAGGTGATCCCGTCCGCGAAGATGTCGAAATCCAAGAAGAACGTCGTCGATCCGGTCAGCATCGTCGAAAGCTTTGGCGCGGATACCGCACGGTGGTTCATGCTGTCGGACAGCCCGCCCGAACGCGACGTCGAATGGACCGCCGCCGGAGCGGAGGCCGCGTTCAAGTTCCTGTCCCGCGTCTGGCGCCTGGCCGACGAGGTTCCCGAAGGGGGCGACGATGCCGACCTGACGCGCACGGCGCATCGCGCCATCGCGGATGTCACCAAGGCGATCGAGGGCTTTGCCTTCAACAAGGCGGTCGCGAAACTCTATGAACTGGCCAACGCGGTAGCGAAATCGCAGGCCGGGGGCGAGGCGCGCCGCGCGGCCCTGCGGATCATGGCCCAGCTGATGGCGCCGATGGTGCCGCACCTGGCCGAAGAGGTCTGGTCGAAATCGGGCGGGCAGGGCATGGTCGTCGATGCAGGCTGGCCAAAGGCGGACCCGGCCCTGCTGGAGGACGACAGCGTGACCCTTCCGATCCAGATCAACGGCAAGCGCCGGGCCGAGATCACCGTTCCCAAGACCATGCCCAAGTCCGAGATCGAGGCGCTGGTGCTGGCCGACGACACCGTGCTGCGGTTCCTGGACGGTGCTGCGGTCAAGAAGCTGATCGTGGTGCCGGGGCGGATCGTCAATGTGGTCGCCTGATCGCCGCGCGGTCCTGCTGGGGCTGCTGGCCGTCTCGGGGCTGGCGGCCTGCGGGCTGTCGCCGGTCTATGGGCCGGGGGGCGGGGGCGGCAAGCTGTTCGGCAAGGTCCGCCCGCGCGACCCGGACACGCCGCTGGACTTCGTCTTCAACCGGCGCCTGGCCGAACGGTTGGGCCCCGAGGACGCGGCCATCTATGACCTGGATTACCGCATCAGCGCGGGCGTCGTCGCGCAGGCCATCACGCCCGATGAGGTCACGACCCGCTATTCGCTGAACGGCACCGCCGATTTCGCGCTGACCGGGCCGGGGGGTGCGGTGATCACCCAGGGACGCGTCAGCAGCTTCACGTCCTATTCCACCACCGGGACCACAATCTCGACCCTGGCGGCCGAGGGCGACGCGCGCGAGCGGCTGGCGCTGATGCTGGCCGATCAGGTGGTCACGCGCCTGCTGGCGGCCGCATCCGGCCTGCCGGACTGATCCATGCTGCTGAAGGGGGCCGAGATCGCGCGCTATCTGGCCCGCCCCGACCCCTCGCGGCCGGGGGTGCTGATCTATGGGCAGGATGCGATGCGCGTCGCGTTGAAGCGGGCCGAGGTCGTGCGTGCCCTGACCGGCGAGAAGGCCGACGAGGAGATGCGCCTGACCCGGATGCCCGGCGCGGGCCTGAAGAAGGACCCCGCCCAGCTGATCGACGCGGTGCGCGAGGTGGGGTTCTTTCCCGGCCCCCGCGTGGTCGTGGTCGAGGACACACCCGACCTGGCCACCGACGCGATCCGCGATGCGCTGACTGGCTGGCGGCAGGGGGATGCGGTGATCGTGGTCACGGCGGCCGGCCTGTCCAAGTCGTCATCCCTGCGGCGCCTGTTCGAGACGCATGGCCAGGCGGTGACCGCCCCCATCTATGATGATCCGCCCTCCGAGGACGAGATCGGCCGCTGGCTGGCGGATGCCGGCCTGCGCGAGGTGCCACGGGACGCGATGCGCGAACTGGGTCTTCTGGCGCGGGCGCTGGACCCCGGTGATCTGCGCCAGACGGTCGAGAAGATCGGCCTGTACAAGTACCAGGACCCCGCCCCCCTGACGGTCGAGGAGATCGCCATGCTGGCGCCCGCCACGATCGAGGCCGACCTGGACGAGCTGATCCACACCGTCGCCGAACGCCGCGAGGCCGATTTCGGCCCGCTGATGCGGCGGATCGAACAGCAGGGGATCGCGCCCGTCACCCTGTGCATCGGCGCGCTGCGCCATTTCCGCACGCTGCACCTGGCCGCTGCCGACCCGGCGGGGCCGGGGGTGGCGCTGGCCCGCGCGCGCCCGCCCGTCTTCGGCCCCCGCCGCGACCGCATGACCCGCCAGGCGCAAAGCTGGGGCATGGGCCCGCTGGAGGAGGCGGTGTCGCTGCTGCTGTCGACCGACATGACGCTGCGGTCCGCCAGCCGCGCCCCGCAGATGCCGCTGGTGGAACGCGCGCTGCTGCGCCTTGCGATGAAGCCGCGGGGGCGGCGGTGACCCTTGCCCTGGTGATCGGGGCCGGACCTGCCGGGCTGATGGCGGCCGAGGCGCTGATGGCGCCCGGCCGTCAGGTGGTGGTGGTCGACGCGATGCCCACGCCCGCGCGCAAGTTCCTGATGGCCGGGAAATCCGGCCTGAACCTGACCCGCGACGAACCGCTGGCGGCCTTTGGCGCCCAGATCGCCGCGTCGGACGGGCGCGATTATCTGGCGACCGATGCGGGGGCGTTCGGCCCGCAGGCGGTGCGGGACTGGGCCCAGGGCCTGGGCATCGCTCTGTTCGCGGGATCGACGGGGCGGGTGTTTCCGGTAGGCATGAAGGCCTCGCCCCTGCTGCGGGCCTGGCTGGCGCGGCTGCGCGCGGGCGGGGTCGAGCTGCGGTCGCGCTGGCGATGGGTCGGGCTGGGCGGTGGTTTCGCCTTCGACACGCCCGACGGTCGCCGGGTGCTGCAGCCCGATGTGACGGTGCTGGCCCTGGGCGGGGCCAGCTGGCCGCGGCTGGGGTCGGATGCGACCTGGGTGCCGATCCTGACAGAGGCCGGTGTCGCCGTCGCGCCGTTTCGTCCGGCCAACATGGGGTTCCGGGTCGACTGGTCGCCCGCGATGGCGCGGCTGCACGGCGCGCCGGTCAAGGGCGTCGCGATCCGCGCAGGCGACAGCGTCAGCCGCGGCGAGTGGGTCATCACCCCCGACGGGATCGAGGGCGGGGGCGTCTATGCCGTCGCGGCCCCGATCCGCGACGGGCAGGCGGCCCATGTCGATCTGGCCCCCGACGTGGACCACGCGTCCCTGGCGCGGCGCTTTGCGCAGCCGCGTGGCAAGCTGAGCCTGGGCAACTGGTTGCGCCGCATCCTGGGCGATCCGGCGCGGGTCGGCCTGCTGCTGGAATGGGGGCGCCCCCTGCCGGACAGCGCAGAGGGCTGGGCCGCGCGGGCCAAGGCACTGCCGCTTTGCCATGCGGGGCCGATGGGGCTGGACCGGGCGATCTCGTCGGCCGGGGGGATCCGGTCGGAGGCGCTGACGTCTGAGCTTGAACTGCGCGCCCTGCCCGGCGTCTTTGCCGCCGGAGAGATGCTGGATTGGGAGGCGCCGACAGGCGGCTATCTGCTGACCACCTGCCTTGCCACGGGGCTGCGCGCGGGGCAGGCCGCAGCCCGCAGGCTCTAGCGTGCCATGGCCCGCTGATAGGCGGGGCGCTGGCGGATGCGGTCCAGGTATTCGGTCAGGCGGTGTTCGACGATCGGGAACCGCGCCGACAGCGCCCAGTCCAAGCAATGCGCCAGGATCAGGTCGGGCACGGTCATCCGCTCTCCCATCAGATAGGGTCCGTCGGACATGCGGTGGACCAGGGTCTTCTGGCTGGCCTCGAATTCCCACCGCAGGGTGTTCTTGATCGCGCCAAGGCGCATCTCCTCGGGCAGGATGAAGCTGTGGCGCGCGGCCAGCCACAGCGCCGCGTCGAATTCGTCCAGCAGGAACTGGGTCAGGCTGTCCTGACGCGCCCGGTCCAGGGTGCCCGCCGGGTGGGTCAGATCGCCGTGGCGATCGGCCAGATAGGTCAGGATCGCGGTCGAATCGGTGATCGGCGTACCGTCGTCGATCAGGACCGGAACCTTGCCCGCCGGGTTGAACTGGGCCACGCCGTCGCTGCGCGGATTGGCGGGAATGTGCTCGTAAGACTGTCCCAGCTCCTCCAGCATCCACAGGACGCGCAGGGCGCGGGACTTGGCGGTGCCGATGACGCGGTACATGGGGATCCTCCTGGCCGTTGGACGGACAGAAGGCCCCAGCCCCCGCGCCGCGTCAACCGCGGCGGCAGCCGACCAGCTGCTGGCGGTACATCTCGGACCGCTGGCCCACGGATCCGGCCACGCGCATCAGCCAGCTTTTCTGGCGATAGCTGCCGCGGGCAAAGCCGCTGCGGCCTTCGTGATAGGCCAGGTACTGCGACGCGGCGTCGTTCTTGGACAGGCCAAGCCGCTGCTGGCTGCCATGCATGTACCAGCCCATGAAATCGGTCGCGTCGCGGATGCTGTCGCGCCGGGCGCGACGGTTGCCGGTCTCGCGCTGGTACTCCTCCCAGGTGCCGTCCAAGGCCTGGGAATAGCCGAAGGCGCTGCTTTGGCGGCCGATGGGAATGACGCCAAGCGCGTATTGATGCGGGGTGCGCGCATCGCCGATGAATTTCGATTCCTGGTACAGGGTCGCCATCTGAACATGGACCGGCACGCCCCATTTGCGTTCGGTCTGGCGCATGGCGCGCAGATAGGCGGGTCGTTCCGATGTGATCGCGCACGCGTTGTCCAACTGCCGCGGCGCGCTGAAGTTCCCGCCGCCCCCGCATGAGGCGACCAGCCCGACAATGGCCAGCTTCAGTAGCCTGTTCATCCTGCCCTCGTTCTCTTGTTTTGCGGACAGTCTACGCAAATTCACCCGCCTGTGAAATCACAAAGTCGGAAGCGGGGCAGGGACCGGCCGATGGATCAGCCCGATCCCTCGGGCCGCAGCAGGGCGTTCAGCGCCATCAGATCCGCGGCCCCCGCATCCAGCAACAGCGATTCCAGCGCCCGGTAATGGGCCAGGACCTGCTGTCCGGTGGGGGTGACGGTCGCGCCGCCGCCCCCCGCCCCGCCGCGCGCGCTGTCGATGACGGGGTCGGCAAAGGCGGTGTTCATCTCCTCGACCAGGGTCCAGGCGCGCTTGTAGCTCATCCCCATCTCGCGCGCGGCGGCCGAGATCGAGCCGAGCCGCCCGATCCGCGCCAGCAGCTCGGCCTTGCCCGGCCCCAGGATCAGGGGCGAGTCGTATTCCAGGCGCAGCTTGATGCGCAGCCGGGGGCCGGTCTGGGTCATGGGATCTCTCTCGTTATTCCTGCGCAACATAGCGCCTTGCGCGGAGGCATGCAATTTGCCGCGACGGCACGGTTGCGGGACGCGGGCAGCGCGCCCAGACTGTCGCCAAAGGCAAGAGGAGGCCCATCCATGTCCGCATCCGATATCGTCATCCTGTCCGGCGCGCGCACCGCCATCGGCACCTTCGGGGGCAGCCTGGCCGCGGTTCCGCCGATCCAGCTGGCCGCCACCGTCACCCGCGCCGCGCTGGATCGCGCGGGCGTCGCCCCCGACCGGATCGGGCAGGTGGTCTTCGGCCATGTGATCAACACCGAACCCCGCGACATGTACCTGTCCCGCGTGGCCATGCTGGAGGCGGGCATCCCGCACACCACGCCCGCGATGAACGTGAACCGTCTGTGCGGGTCGGGCGCGCAGGCCATCGTGTCGGCGGCGCAGGCGCTGATGCTGGGCGACGCCGATTTTGCGGTCGCGGGCGGCGCCGAGAGCATGAGCCGGTCGCCCTATGTCGTGCCCTCGGCGCGGTTCGGGGCCAAGATGGGCGACCAGGTCATGCTGGACATGATGACCGGCGCGCTGACCTGCCCGATGGGCACGGGCCACATGGGCGTCACGGCGGAGAACGTGGCCGCCGAACATGACATCACCCGCGAACAGCAGGACGCATTCGCGATGGAATCGCAGCGCCGCGCGGCGGTGGCGATTGCGGCAGGCCATTTCAAGGATCAGATCGTCCCGGTCGAGGTCAAGTCGCGCAAGGGCATGGTGGCCTTCGACACGGACGAGCACCCCAAGGACACCAGCCTGGAGAAGCTGGCGGGCCTGAAGGCCGTGTTCCAGAAGGGCGGCAGCGTGACCGCGGGCAATGCCAGCGGCATCAACGACGGCGCCGCGGCCTTGGTCCTGGCACGGGCGGATGCCGCCGAACGCGCTGGCCTGACCCCGCGGGCGCGCATCCTGGGCTATGCCGTGGCCGGCGTGCGCCCCGAGGTGATGGGCATCGGACCGGTCCCCGCGGTCGAGGCGCTGATGGCCCGCACCGGGCTGACGCCCGCCGATTTCGACGTGATCGAATCGAACGAGGCCTTTGCCGCCCAGGCCCTGGCGGTGAACAAGGGCCTGGGTCTGGACCCGGCCCGCGTGAACCCCAATGGCGGCGCCATCGCCTTGGGCCATCCGGTCGGCGCCACCGGCGCGATCCTGATGGTCAAGGCCATCCACGAGCTGGATCGCACGGGCGGGCGCACCGCGCTGATCACCATGTGCATCGGCGGCGGCCAGGGCATCGCCATCGCGATCCGCCGCGACTGACGCACCGTTCCGACACCGTTTGCGCAACCGGTCTGGTTTCCAGACCGGTTTTTTCTTGCTTTCCGCCGTGAACCTGTCCCGAATGATGCGGACAATTCGAGGAGGAGTTGGGGTGTCACAGGGAATAATGTTCATTGCCGCGGCCTTGCCCGTCGCGGTGGTGTTTGTGTTGCTGGTCGTCATGCGACGGTCGGCCAAGCTGTCGATGATGACCGCCTATGTGGTCACGGTGCTTCTGGCACTGTTCCTGTGGGGGGCGCCGCTGGCGCGGGTCGCGGGGGCTACGGTCAACGGGCTGGTGACGGCGGTGACGCTGCTCTACATCGTGTTCGGGGCGATCTTGCTGTTGTACACGGTGCAGGAATCGGGGGCGATCCGCACGATCCGGCGCGGGTTCATGGACATCTCGCCCGACCGGCGCATCCAGGCGATCATCATCGCATGGATGTTCGGGTCCATGATCGAGGGCGCGTCCGGGTTCGGCACGCCGGCCGCCGTGGCGGCGCCGCTGCTGCTGGCGATCGGCTTTCCGGCCATGGCCGCGGTCATGGTCACGCTGATCATCCAGTCGACGCCCGTGTCCTTCGGCGCGGTCGGCACGCCGATGCTGGTCGGCATCAACACCGGCCTGTCCAACAGCCCCGAGGTCGCCAGCGCCATCGCGCCCCTGACCCTGGCCGAATACGTGCCGGTGGTGGCCGCGCAGGTCGCGCTGGTTCATGCGCTGGTGGGCGTGCTGATCCCGCTGCTGATGGTGGGGATGCTGACGCGGTTCTTCGGCACCGAGCGCAGCTTTGCCAAGGGCTTTCGCGCGTGGAAGTTCGCGATCTTTGCCGGGCTGGCCTTCACGATGCCCTATCTGCTGGTCGCGCGCATCCTAGGACCGGAATTCCCGTCCCTGCTGGGCGGGCTGATCGGCCTGATGATCGTGGTGCCCGCCGCGCGGGCCGGTTGGTTCATGCCGTCCGACAGCTTCGACTTTCCGGCACGCGCCCAGTGGGACGAAGGCTGGCAGGGCAACATCGAACCCGACCAGGCCGAACTGGGCCCCGATGACCGCCGCATCGGCCTGCTGACGGCATGGATGCCCTATGTCATCGTCGCGGCGCTGCTGGTGCTGACGCGGACCATCGCGCCGCTGAAGGCCTGGCTGACCGGGCCGGACACCACGCTGGCGCTGCGCGACCTGTTCGGGTCGGGCATCAACGCGACCGCGCAGTTCGCCTATTCGCCGGGGACGGTGATGATCATCGCATCCCTGATCTCGGTCGCGCTGTTCCGCATGCGGGGCAGCGATTACGGCCGGGCCTGGGCGATCTCGGGCCGCACGATGCTGGCCGCGGCGCCCGCGCTGCTGCTGGCGGTGCCGATGGTGCAGGTGTTCATCAACTCGGGCTCGGAGGGCGTGGCGTCCATGCCGATCACCCTGGCCGAGGGGATGGCCGCGGCGACCGGTGCCAGCTGGCCCCTGTTCGCGCCGATCGTGGGCGCGCTGGGCGCGTTCATCGCGGGATCGAACACCGTGTCGAACATGATGTTCGCGCTGTTCCAGTTCTCGGCCGCGCAGGGCATCGGACTGGATCTTGCGGGGATCACCATCGTGGTGGTGCTGCAGGCCGTGGGCGGCGCTGCGGGCAACATGGTCTGCGTGCACAACGTGGTGGCCGCGTCCGCCGTCGTGGGCCTGACCGACCGCGAGGGCGACATCATCCGCAAGACGCTGATCACCATGGCGTATTACGTGGTGCAGGCGGGCCTGATCGGGATGGCGCTGATCGGCGGCGGGCTGTGGTGGCTGGCGGCGCTGATCTGGGCCGCGGTGGTGGTCGGCGCGATGCGTGCCAATCGCGACCGGGCCGCGGTGCCTGTCCGCGCCTGACGCAAGGCTGACGACATCGGTGCGGGCGGTCCCTCGGGGCCGCCCGTTCTTGTTGCGCCGGGCCGCACGGCCGGACACGGGGGCGCAAAAAGGAACGGGCCGCCCAGCAAGAGCCGGCCCGCGAGATCCAAGGAGATGGTCCGGTTAGGGGCGGACGCAGGTCCGGTCCCAACCAGGGGTGGTGGCCTTTGGGGCTGCCCTCAGGCCGGGGTCCCCCCGACTGTTCCGAAACGTCTCTCCACTATCACTCTAGACACTGGACCACCTCCTTTCAAAAGATTGCTGTATAGGGACAGGCTGACACAGATCGAAATTCTGTCAATCAGCTTTCTGCCCTGTGCCCCAACAAATTGCGTACGATGATGCGGAACGGCACAAGGGCCAGTATCGCCAGACCAAGTTTGACCATCCAGTCGGCAAGTGCCAGCGAAACCCACAGCGGGCTGAGCGGTCCCGCGCCAAGCAGCGGAACCGCCTCGTTGGCCCAGCCCGTGTTGGTGTCCGCGGGCAGCACGGTCGCAAAGGCGATTCCAAAGAACAGCACCGTGTCCAGCGCAGACCCCAGCAGGGTCGAGACCAGCGGCGCCCGCCACCAGCGCCCGCCGCGCAACGTGTCGAAGACCTGCACGTCGACCATCTGCGCCACCAGGAAGGCCGCCCCCGACGCGATGGCGATTCGCAGCGTGGTGGCATCCATCCCTGCGGCGATCAGCGACCAGACGACCCCGGTCACGAACCCTGCCAGCACCACGCGGCGCGCGGCGGCGGCGCCGTGGACGCGGTTCATGACGTCCGTGACCAGGAAGGCCAGCGGATAGGTGAAGGCCCCCCAGGTCAGCCAGGTGGCGACCGTGAACTGGACCAGGATATTCGAGGCCACGACAATGGCGGCCATGGCAAGGATGCCGGGCAGAAAGCGGATCATCGGTGGGTTTCCGTTTTTGCGAAGGTTGCGGAAGAACTCGGCCCCCCGGACGGGTGGAGCAGCGCGCGCCTTACGCCCGCGCGGGCGGTCTTGTCAATTCCGCAGCGCCTGCAGGCCGGTATCGCGCAGGCGGTATTCGACGATCTCGGTCCGCTGGACGAACAGGAAGTTGTCGTCCGAGATCATGGTGATGCGCATGCCCACGCCGTCGTCCCAGACCGAGATGCCTTCCAGGTTGTCGTATTGCAGGGGCCGCGTCTCCAGCAGGATCTGGTCGTCCTGGATCACCCCCGGCTCCAGCCGCATCCGCCGCACGCGCGAGACAAAGCCCAGGATGCCGCGGAAATCCCGCTCCAGCAGGTAGAACCAGCCGTCGGGCCCGAAATCCGCCCCCACCGCACGCCAGCGCGGATCGCGGCGGATCTGGCCGTATTCCGTCCAGGCGCCGTCGAACGACAGGATGGTGAAGGGCTGGGTTTCCGTCCCCGACCGCTCGGGGACGGCGAACAGGGTGCCGTCGTCGTCGATGGCCAGCGCCTCCAGCCCCACGTTCACGCCCATGCCGGGCAGGCGGTCCGGGCGGGGATGGGTGGTGGCGGGTGCGTCGGGGTGATCATAGGTCGCCACCCGGTCCAGTCCTTCGAAGCTGACATGGATGCGGCCGTCGGGGCCCACCGCGATGCCTTCGCTGTCGCCGGTATAGCCGGGGGGCAGGGGCTGGCCCTTGCTGTCCTTCAGGTTCGTGCGCCCGGCGACGGACATGCCGCGCACCAGGCCCTGGGCATCGCGTTCGATCCGGCCCCAGTACAGGTGCGCCCGGTCGGTCAGGGCGTGGAACCCGGTGCCGTCCGGGCTGATGTCGATCGCCGAGAAGCCGCCGAAGGTCGACTGGTCCATCGTCCAGATATAGGTGCCGACATAATCAAGAACCGCGCCTGCACGGGCAGGCGCGGTGGCAAGGATCGACCCGGCAAGGGCCAGCGTCAGGGCGCCGATGCGACGGTCGAACATTGGGCTGGCAGGTCGCTCATCCGATAGGTGCGGGGGTGGCGATAGTTGGGGTCCGGGGTCGAGGGCTTGGCGCGGCTGGGGTCGATGCGGATGTTGATCCATTCCTGCGCCTCGGCGCAGCCGTCGCCGGCCGGGATCGGGTTCGGAGTCTGGCAGATCGACCCGGCAGGGCAGTTCATGCGGACGTGGAAATGGAAGTCGTGGTTGTTGATGGGGCGGATCTTGCGCAGCCAGTCGCGGTTGCCCGTCTCCATCTGGCACATGGCGACCTTGGCGACGGGATCGACGAAGATGCGTTCGACGCGGGGATCGCGCGCGGCGGCGCGCATGATCGACATGTGCCCGCCCGTCCAGTTGCCCGACAGCGCCGTGCCGCCATTCGCGACGACCGACACGGATGACAGGTTCTCGCGCTGCTGCGGGGACAGGCCCAGGGTCGGGGGCGGCAGCATCCAGATGTCGGCATCCAGCCCCAGCTGGTGGCTGGCATGGCCCGAGGTCATCGGCCCGCCGCGCGGCTGGCTGATGTCCCCGATATAGAGGCCCCGCCACCCGGCCTGCTGCGCCGCCCGCGACAGGCCCTGCAGAAAGCCGATCATCTCGGGGTGGCCCCAGTTGCGGTTGCGCGACAGGCGCATGGATTGCCAGCTGGGTCCGCTTTCGGGCATCTGCACCAGACCCTGCGCGCAACCTTGGGAATAGTTGCCGATCGACACGGCCGGCCCGCTCGACGCCGTGCGGAACGCGCCGAAGACGTCCTTGGCCAGGGATTGGGCCGATGCGGGCAAAGCCAGGCCCATCAGGACGGCGGCGGCGGTCAGGGTCTTGCGGATCACGGGGACGTCTCTCCTTCGGGGTCCACCCACACTAGCAGAACCAGCGCGACAAGAAAGATCACGATCAGGGGAAGAAACCCGATGCGCTGATTCCCGGTCAGGTCGGTCGTCAGCGCGATCAGGAAGGGTGCCAGGAACGCCGTGGCCTTGCCCGACAGCGCGTAAAGCCCGAAACCCTCGGTTGCGCGGTCGGGGGTGGTGTGGCGCACCATCATCGTGCGGCTGGCCGCCTGCAGCGCGCCGCCCGCGCCCCCGATCACCGCCCCGCAGGCAAAGAAGATCAGATCGGGCGGGCGCAGGGTGCCCAGAACCGCATCCGGCGTGGGGATGCCCAGCACGGAGGTCCGGTCCATTCCCACCAGCAGCATGCAGACCGCCATCAGCGCCAGGATGCTGGCCACGATCACCGCGCGGGGGCCGAAGGCGCGGTCCGCGCGCCCGCCCAGCCAGCTGATCACCGCCGCCGAGATCGCGCTGACCACCCCGAAGACGCCGGCCAGGAACACCGGCCAGCCCAACACCGTCCCCGCATAGACGCCCCCGAACCCGTACAGCGCGTTCAGCGCGTCGCGCGAGAACATCGACGATGCCAGCCAGGCCGCCAGGCTGCGCCGATGCCGCAGGCTGCGGATCAGCGTCCACAGGTCGCGCAGGGCGCGGCGCACCTGCACCGGCCGGCCCGGCCCCGGTTCGCGGACCCACAGGAAGAACGGGATCATGAAGACCGCGTACCAGATCGCCGTCAGGGGGCCGACGAACCGCGTACCTTCGCGCATCGCGGGGTCCAGGCCGAACAGGGGCGGGATGCCCAGCAGCGTGCGCCCCGAGGGCGTTTCGGCGAACAGCAGCAGCATCACGGCCAGCGCCGTCACCCCGCCCAGATAGCCGAAGGCATAGCCCGACCCGGACAGGCGGCCGATCTCGTCGCGCGGGGCCAGGGCAGGCAGCATGGCATTGGTGAAGATGGTGGCGAATTCGACCCCGATCAGGCCGATGCCGAACAAGACGATGGTCTGGATCAGCGGCGGCTGGCCGGGGGTCAGGGTCCACAGCCCCGCCGCGCCCACCACGTAGAATGCCGAGAACACCCAGACCCAGGGCATCCGCCGCCCCGAACTGTCCGCGATGGCGCCCAGGACCGGGGCGGCCAGCGCAATGACCGCGCCCGCGATGGCCAACCCGTATCCCCAAAGCGCCTGCGCCTGCGCCCCGGCCTGCGCGGCATCAAAGCCCTGGGCGATGAAATGCGTGCGCGCGACCTCGGCGAAGTAGATCGAGAAGACGAAGGTCAGCAGCAGCGTGTGATAGGGCTGGCTGGCCCAGTCAAAGAACCACCAGCCCCAGACCCGCCTGCGATCGATCGTCATGTCCGTCCCTCATGGCTTTTCCGTCATAAGGAACAGAGCCCGTCAGAGTGGCAAGTGAAGTTTCGCGTCATCCGGGATGACGGGGGGCCAGGGCCGCGTCGCATCCGCCGCGATCCAGGCCGCGATCCAGTCGGGCAGGGGCGGACTGTCGGGGGCGTGGCCCAGGGCCTCCATGACGCGGGCGGGGGCGACGATCCCCTGGGCCGAGGTCACGGCCGAGCGGATCATCACCTGGTTGCAGCATTCCGTGCCCTTCCACATGGACTGCTCCATATAGACGAAGCGCGCGTCCCAGCCCACCATGCGCGAGATCATGGTAAAGCGTTCGAAGGCCCGGACACGGCGGCGATAGCGGGTCGAGTTCCCCGCCACCGTGATGCCCCAGCCATTCGCCCGCAGCACCGGCACCAGCCCGGTCCGCCGCGCCAGCGGGATGCGGCCCAGATCGAACAGGGTCAGGGTGCGGCCGTTGTTCAGCTCCCACCAGGGGTCCAGGTCCCAGGGCCAGCACATGTGCGTGGACACATGCGTGCCCAGGGGGTCCAGGGCGGGGGCGTTGCGGAACTTGACCAGTTCCTTGGCAAAGCGGATCAGCGGATACATGAAGGGGCCTTTCGTCAGCAGGCCTTTCGGGGCGGGCCTTTCGTTCTGCCCCGTGGGTGGCCCGCGATCACGCGGGCGTCAAGCCGGACGCGGCGGCATCCGGTCGCGCCCCGCTTGCGTCCCGCCTTACGCGCGGCCATACAGGGCCCGAACGCGCGCGCAGCCAAGGAGACGACCATGGGAACCCTGTACGAAGCCCTGCAACTGATCCTGCAGGTCCTGTGGTTCATCATGATCGTGCACATCATCATGTCCTGGCTGATCAACTTTCAGGTGCTGAACCTGCGCCAGCCTCTGGTCGCGCAGATCTGGGACGGCCTGAACCGGCTGCTGGAGCCGATCTATCGCCCGATCCGGAACATCCTGCCCAATACCGGCGGGCTGGATCTGGCGCCGCTGGTCGTCTTCATCATCATCATCATCGCGCAGCGCGCCCTGGCGAACAACGCGGGCTTCTTCTACGGCATGTGATGACAACGGACCTGCTGCGCCAGGTCTGGGGATTCGACGGTTTCCGCCCCGGACAGCAAGAGATCGTCGAGGCGGTGGCCGCAGGCCGCGACGTGCTGGCGATCATGCCGACGGGCGGCGGCAAGTCACTGTGCTTCCAGCTGCCCGCGCTGATGCGCGAGGGCGTGACGGTGGTCATCTCTCCGCTGATCGCACTGATGCGCGACCAGGTGCGCGCGCTCCGCGAAGCGGGGGTCGAGGCGGGCGCACTGACCAGCGGCAACACCGAGGCCGAAACCGACGCGGTGTTTTCGGCCATCTCCGAGGGGCGGCTGAAGGTGCTGTACATGGCGCCCGAACGGCTGGCATCCGGGGGCACGGTGAACCTCTTGCGCCGGGCGGGCGTCACGGCGATCGCGGTGGACGAGGCGCATTGCGTCAGCCAGTGGGGCCATGACTTCCGCCCCGACTATCTGCGCATCGGCGATCTGAAGCGCGCGCTGGACGTGCCGCTGGCGGCGTTCACCGCCACTGCGGACGTGGAAACTCGGGCCGAGATTGTCACCCGCCTGTTCGACGGACAGGCCCCGGTGACCTTTCTGCGCGGCTTCGACCGGCCGAACATCCGGCTGGCCTTCCAGCCCAAGAACAGCCCCCGCACGCAGGTCCTGGCCTATGCCGCCGCGCGCCGGGGGCAGTCGGGCATCATCTATTGCGGCGCCCGCGCGCGGACCGAAAGCCTGGCGCAGGCGCTGCGCGAGGCGGGGCACCCGGCCATCGCCTATCATGCTGGCCTGGAGGCCGAGGCCCGGCGCGAGGCCGAGGCGCGGTTCCAGACAGAGGACGGGCTGATCGTCGTGGCGACCGTGGCCTTTGGCATGGGCATCGACAAGCCCGACATCCGTTGGGTGCTGCACGCAGACCTGCCGAAATCCATCGAAGGGTATTACCAGGAGATCGGGCGTGCGGGCCGCGACGGCGACCCGGCGGATACGCTGACCCTCTACGGTCCCGACGACATCCGCCTGCGCCGCACCCAGATCGACGAGGGCCTGGGCGACAGCGCCCGCAAGGCCGGGGATCATGCACGTCTGAACGCGCTTTTGGGTCTGGCCGAGGCCACGGGATGCCGCCGCCGCCGCCTGCTGGCCTATTTTGGCGAAGAGATGGACCGCGACTGCGGCAATTGCGACTTGTGCCAGAGCCCGCCCAAGCTGTTCGACGGCACGCTGGCGGTCCGTAAGGCGCTGTCGGCGATGGTGCGCACCGGCGAGTGGTTCGGCAGCGGCCACCTGATCGACATCCTGACCGGCACCACCACCGACAAGGTCCGCGAGCGCGGCCATGATCAGCTGCCGACCTTTGGCGTAGGGCGCGAACACGGGCGCGGGCAGTGGCAGGCGATCTTTCGGCAGATGATGGGGCTGGACCTGTGCCGCCCCGACCCGGAACGCCACGGCGCCCTGCACCTGACCGAGACCGCGCATCCGATCCTGCGCGGCGAGGAGAGCGTGACGCTGCGCGAGGACACGACCAAGGGCGCCAAGCCTGCCAACGTCCTGCGCACCCAGGTATCGGAGGAGGACGAGCCGCTTCTGTCCGCGCTGAAGGCCAAGCGGCGCGCCCTGGCCGAGGCGGCGCGCGTGCCGGCCTATGTCATCTTCCCCGACCGCACCCTGATCGAGATGGCCGAGAAGCGGCCGCAGGACCTGGACCAGATGGCGCGGGTCGGCGGTGTGGGGGCAAAGAAGCTGGACAGCTTTGGCCGCGCCTTCCTGGAGGTCATTGCGGGCGCGCAGCCCGAGATGCACCCGGCACGGCGCGCGCTGGCAGGGCGTCCCGAAGGCGCGCTGTTCGACCGGCTGATGGCAGTGCAGCTGGACCTGCAGCGCGGCCCCGACGGCACCGACAAGCCGCTGTCCTGTTCGACCGCCCAGATCAAGCGCATCGCGGAAAGCCGCCCCGCCGGCGTCGATGGACTGGCGCGCCACCTGGACGCGCCGCGCATGGAGCGGTTCGCCGATGCCTTCCTGACCGAGATCGAGCGCGTCGAATAATTCGCGCCGCGCCTGTAACGAACAGGTGCCCTGCAGCGAACAGTCAACCGAACGTGATGCATCATTTGCGCAACCCCCTGCGTGGATCATGCGATAACGCAAGGGTACCGCCCCGTTGGGGCAGCCCGATCGGAGGACATGATGAAGCTGAACTGGTCTGACGTCACGCCGCACAGGATCTTTCTGGACCGTCGAAAATTCATGGCCGCAGGGGCCGCCGCCGTGGCCCTGCCCGGACTGGTCCGCGCGCAGACGATCAATGCACGCCCATCCCCGCTGTCGACCGACCAGACGCCGAACACCTTCGAGGAGATTACCAACTACAACAACTTCTATGAATTCGGGACGGGCAAGGAGGATCCGGCGCGCAATGCAGGCGCGCTGACCACCGATCCCTGGTCCGTGGAGGTGGCGGGCCTGGTCGACCGCCCCGGCAGCTATGGCGTCGAGGATCTGGCCCCCGACAACGCGCTGGAGGAACGCATCTATCGCCTGCGCTGCGTCGAGGCGTGGTCGATGGTCATTCCGTGGATCGGCGTGCCGCTGGCATCCGTGCTGGCCAAGGTCGGCGTCCAGCCCAGTGCCAAGTTCGTCGAATTCGAGACGCTGGTCCGCCCCGAGGAGATGATCGGTCAGCAGCGCGCCATTCTGGATTGGCCCTATCGCGAGGGTCTGCGTCTGGACGAGGCGATGCACCCGCTGACGATCCTGGCCACGGGTCTGTACGATCAGCCCATGCCCAACCAGAACGGCGCGCCGATCCGCTTGGTGGTGCCGTGGAAATACGGGTTCAAGTCGATCAAGTCGATCGTGCGCATTAACCTGCTGGAACAGGAGCCCGTGAACACCTGGAAGCAGCTGCAGGCCAGCGAATACGGATTTTATGCCAACGTGAACCCGCAGGTCGATCACCCGCGCTGGAGCCAGGCGACCGAACGCGTCATCGGCGCTGGCCTGTTCGGCGGGCGCAAGGAGACGCTGATGTTCAACGGATACGGCGATCAGGTCGCCTCGCTTTACGCGGGGATGGATCTGTCGGTGAACTACTGATGATCCGGGGCATCAACAACGCGCTGCGGCGCATTCCGGTCTGGGCGGTCTGGCTGGCGGGGGCGGTGCCCTTTGCCGTGCTGCTGTGGGACATCTTCACGGGCGGTCTGGGCGTCGATCCCGTGCAGGAGGTCGAACACCGCCTTGGCCAGACCGCGCTGTACTTCCTGATCGGCGGCCTGGCGGTCACGCCATTGCTGCGGCTGACGGGCGTGTCGTTGATGCGGTTCCGCCGCGCGATCGGGGTGATCTGTTTCGCCTATGCATTGCCCCATGTCCTAGCCTGGGTCGTTCTGGACATGGGACTGCTGTGGGGACAGATGGCCCGTGACATCCTCAAGCGGCCCTACCTGCTGTTCGGGATGGGATCGTTCCTGATCCTGATCGCGCTGGCCGTGACGTCGAACAACCTGTCGCTGCGGCGCATGGGTGGGCAGGCGTGGCGACGCCTGCACAAGCTGGTCTATGTTGCAGCCCCCCTTGCCGCGATGCATTGGCTGTGGGCCATCAAGGTCAACGAGATCGCCCCGATCTTCTGGGCGGCGGTGATCGCGCTTCTGCTGGCCTCCAGGCTTGTGATTCGTCGCCCGATGTCCTGGACCCGCCCCGCAAGGGCCTGACTTTTCCTTTTATTTCAGTCAGTTGCAATAAAACTGACCGGCTGACACGTTTTTTTCACAAAACCTGCTTGCGTCCCCCGGCGGCTAGGCCTAAACACCGCTTCACCGAAGGCGGGAACGCTGGAGGGGCCGGGAAGGCGGTGCTGGGAAGCGCGGTTGGATCGGGAGACATTCTGGGGATTGGGTGACGGTTGTGGCGTCGAGTTGACGTCGTGATCGTGATTTTGGTTCTCTTGCTTTTTGACATTGATGGATATCTGAAGAGATATGCGGGCGGTTCGGTCGTCATACGATCGAGAGACTTGCATATCGGCCTGGTAGCGAAAGCGATGATCC
>NZ_WEKR01000030.1:0-86194 GCF_024105395.1 Paracoccus sp. 08
GCGTCACGGCGGCGTTGGCGGGGCTGCCGCGTGGTGCGGTTCTTCGGGCGCGGCTGTCGGTGGATCAGGGGGGGCAGGTCGCTCTGACCCATGCACCGCTGCCGCCGAACCCGGCGGTCTGGCGGGTGGTCCTGTCGGACATGCGCCTTGAGGCGGGCGACCCATGGTTGCGGATCAAGACATCGCATCGACCGATCTATGACGCCGCCCGCGCGGCGCTGCCACCCGGCATCGACGAAGGGTTGCTGAGGAACGCAGACGGGGAGCTGTGCGAGGGCACCATCTCCAACATCTTCCTGCGCCGCGATGGTCGCCTGCTGACGCCGCCGTCGCGCAGCGGGTTGCTGCCGGGCGTCCTGCGCGAGACGCTGCTGGCCGATGGTCGGGCACAGGAGGCCGTGCTGACGGTGGCGGATCTGCAGCACGGCCAGCTTTACTGCGGCAATGCCTTACGTGGCTTGATCCCGGCACGGCTGATTACACCTTGATCGGGAGCGGGGCGGACCCCCATCGRGGGGGCCCGCCCCGCGCGGGGGGCGTCGCCCCCGCATCCCTTGTCGCGATCGTCGGTTCTGGTTCATGGGCGGCGGCATTCAGGAGCGTCGGCCCATGACGAAAAAGGCCCCGCCGTGGTGGCGGGGCCTTTCGCGCTTATTCAGCTGTCAGCAAGGGTGTCTTGGACTTGCCGATCCGTGGGGCATCGGGGCCGGTGATGTCGAAGGCGGGCTTGTCGTCCTCGATCTTGACGCGGACCACGCCGCCCTTCGTCAGGCGTCCGAACAGCAGTTCCTCGGCCAGGGGCTTCTTGATGCTTTCCTGGATCACGCGGCCCAGGGGGCGGGCGCCCATGCGGTCGTCGTATCCCTTTTCGGCCAGCCAGTTCGCAGCCTCGGGGGTCAGTTCGATATGGACGTTGCGGTCCATCAGCTGGGCTTCCAGTTGCAGGACGAACTTCTCGACGACGTGGACCACGACGTCGCGCGACAGCGGCGCAAAGGAGATGATCGCATCCAGACGGTTGCGGAACTCGGGCGTGAAGGTCCGTTCGATCGCGGCCGTGTCCTCGCCCTCGCGCCGGTCGCGTCCAAAGCCGATCGCGGCCTTGGCCTGATCCGCGGCGCCCGCATTCGAGGTCATGATCAGGATCACGTTGCGGAAATCGACGGTCCGGCCGTTATGATCGGTCAGGCGACCCGCATCCATGATCTGCAGCAGGATGTTGAACACATCCGGATGCGCCTTCTCGATCTCGTCCAGCAGCAGCACGCAATGCGGGTGCTGGTCCACGCCGTCGGTCAAGAGACCGCCCTGATCGAAGCCCACATAGCCCGGAGGCGCGCCGATCAGGCGGCTGACGGCATGCTTCTCCATGTATTCCGACATGTCGAAGCGGATCAGCTCGACCCCCAGGCTGGAGGCCAGCTGCTTGGCCACCTCGGTCTTGCCGACACCGGTCGGGCCCGCGAACAGGTAGTTGCCGATGGGCTTCTCGGGCTCGCGCAGGCCCGCACGGGCCAGCTTGATGGCGCTGGACAGCATCTCGATGGCGTTGTCCTGGCCAAACACGACGCGCTTCAGACCGGCATCCAGATCGCGCAGGACCTCTGCGTCGTTCTTGCTGACGTTCTTGGGCGGGATGCGGGCGATCTTGGCCACGACGGCCTCGATCTCCTTGGGGCTGATCGTCTTGCGGCGCTTGCTCTCGCTGACCAAATGCTGGGCGGCACCGGCCTCGTCGATGACGTCGATCGCGCTGTCGGGCAGCTTGCGGTCGTTGATGTAGCGTGCCGCCAGCTCCACCGCCGACTTGATCGCGTCATTGGTATAGCGCAGGTCGTGATGCGCCTCGAAATGCGGCTTCAGACCCATCAGGATTTTGATGGTGTCCGGCACCGAAGGCTCGTTCACGTCGATCTTCTGGAACCGGCGGCTCAGCGCGCGGTCCTTCTCGAAGTGCTGGCGATACTCCTTGTAGGTCGTCGAGCCCATGCAGCGCAGCTTGCCGCCCGCCAACGCGGGTTTCAGCAGGTTCGACGCATCCATCGCCCCGCCCGAGGTCGCGCCCGCACCGATCACGGTGTGGATCTCATCGATGAACAGGATGGCGTCGGGATGCGCCTCCAGTTCCTTGACGACGGCCTTCAGCCGCTCCTCGAAGTCGCCGCGATAGCGTGTGCCGGCCAGCAGCGCGCCCATGTCCAGCGAGAAGATCGTCGCACCGGCCAGGACCTCGGGGGTCTCGCCGCGGGTGATCTTCAGCGCCAAGCCCTCGGCGATGGCGGTCTTGCCCACGCCCGGATCACCCACCAGCAGCGGGTTGTTCTTGCGCCGGCGGCACAGGACCTGAATGGCCCGCTCGACCTCGGATTCGCGTCCGATCAACGGGTCCACGTCGCCCTTCTTGGACTTGACGTTCAGATCGACGCAGTACTTGCCAAGCGCGGTCTCGTCCTTGGGGTCGGGGGCCGCCTCGGCCTTGCTCTGCTCGACCGGCTCCTCCGATCCGACCACCTTGCGGGGCTCGTTGAAGGACGGGTTCTTGGCCACGCCATGGGCGATGAAGTTGACCGCGTCGTAACGGGTCATGTCCATCTCCTGCAGGAAGAAGGCCGCATTCGATTCGCGCTCGGCAAAGATCGCGACCAGCACGTTCGCGCCGGTAACCTCCTGCCGGCCCGAGCTTTGCACGTGGATCGCCGCGCGCTGGATGACGCGCTGGAACGCGGCCGTGGGCACGGCCTCGGAACCTTCGACGTCGGTGATCAGGGTCGACAGGTCATCCTCGATGAAATCGACCAGCGTCTTGCGCAGATCCTCAAGGTCCACGTTGCAGGCGCGCATGACCTTGACCGCATCGGGTTCCTCGGTCAGCGCCAGCAACAGGTGTTCCAGCGTCGCAAGCTCGTGTCGATGTTCGTTCGCCAGCGCAAGCGCCTGGTGAATGGCCTGTTCCAGGGAGGTCGAGAAACTTGGCACGGTCGTCTCCTGTCAGTCGGCTGGCGGTATGGGCTGTTCGCGGCCCACCTGCCCAGACTGTCACGGTAGGGTTAAGATTTGGTGGATTTCGTTCGGCTTCAAGTGATTTTTCAGACAGGTGCCACGATTTTCCCACGCTTGAGGCAGATGTGATGTCGCAAAGCCCGCATTTCAAGCGTGGGGCCGGCACGCCCCCGCGCGCCGATGCCGCAGGCCTCAGAAATCGTCCTTCATCCGGCGCAGGCGGGCAAAGACCTGCGCGTCATCCGCCCCCGCCATCCCAAGCGCAGGGGCCAGCGCGGCGGGGCGCAGGAAGGGGTTCGTGGCGCGCTCCACCTCCAGCGTGGCGGGGGCGCAAGGGATGCGCGCTTCGGCGATGGCTGACAAGCGGTCCTGCAGCGCCGCGTTGTCGGGATCGACCGACAGGGCAAAGGCGCCGTTGCCCGTGCAATAGTCGTGCCCCGAACAGATCAGCGTGTCGCCGGGCAGGGCGTTCAGCCGCGACAGGCTGTCCCACATCATCGCAGGGTCGCCCTCGAACAGGCGGCCGCAGCCCAGGGCCATCAGGCTGTCGGCCGTGAAGGCCATCGCACTGTCCGGAAAATGAAACGCCACGTGGCCCACGGTATGGCCCGACACGTCGATCACGTGGACGGGTTCGCCCAGAACCTCCAGCGGCTCACCGGGCGCGACGCTGACATCCAGCGGCGGCAGGCGATGCGCATCGGCGGCAGCCCCGATGACCCGCGCACCGGTGGCAGCGACGATCTCCGGCACGGCCTGGATGTGGTCGTCGTGGTGATGGGTCAGCAGGATCGCGTCCAGCCCCCAGCCCCGCGCCTCCAGCTCGGTCAGGACCGGCATGGCCTCGGGCGCGTCGATCAGCACGGTGCCCGCGTCGGAATGCAGCAGATAGGCATAGTTGTCCTTGAGACAGCGCAGCGTGACCAGTTCCAGCGGCATTGGCAAATCCTTGACCATGTGTTCACCTGAGCCTGTCAAAACCGGGACCTGCGCGCAATGCACCACGACATCGACCAGCTGCGACGGTTCTACTACCAGCGGGCGTTGGGGCGCGTGGTCCAGCGGATCCTGCGCGACCGGCTGACGGCGCGGTGGGACCCTGCGCGCAGCAGCGGCATGACCGTGGCGGGGTTCGGGTTCGCGGCGCCGATGCTGCGGCCCTATCTGCCGACCGCGCGGAGGGTGACCGCGCTGATGCCCGGCCCGCAGGGGGTGATGGGCTGGCCCGCGGGCATGCCCAACCATGCCGTCCTGTGCGACGAGACCGCCTGGCCCATCCAGACCGGCAGCCTGGACCGGTTGGTCATGCTGCACGGGCTGGAGACCAGCGAGCATCCCCGCGAACTGCTGACCGAGGCATGGCGCTGCCTGGGTCCGGGCGGGCGGATGATGCTGATGGTGCCGAACCGGGCGGGCCTGTGGGCCGCATCGGACCGCACGCCCTTCGGCTTTGGGCGATCCTACACCACCGGTCAGATCGAGGCGCAGATGCGCCGCGCGGGGTTCCAGCCCGATTGGCATGGCAGCGCCATCTACATCCCGCCCTCGGACCGGCGATTCTGGCTGCGCAGCGCCCAGTTCTGGGAACGCACCGGCGCGCGGATCAGCCGGGTGCTGATCGCCGGCGTCATCATGGTCGAACTGTCCAAGCATGCCCGCGCGCCGGTCGGCCCCGGGGTGCGAATCCATGTGCCCAGTCCGCTGGAGATCCTGGACGGGGTGGCCCGCCCGCGTCCGCAAGCCGCCCCGACGGCCCGCGAAATCGACTGAAACCGGCCCCTGATGCGACATCCTGCCGCACGGTGCGCGGGCCCGGGATGCGGGGTGTTAGCGCTGTCCCCGTGGGGTTTCGCCGATCCTGCGCCGTTTGTCGCAAAGGCCCGCGTTTCAGGGCCCTGGACGGTTGCCGGGCGTCAAATCACCTGCTAGAGACGCCCCAGATTTGCGCGCGACCTTCCATCAGCCGCGCGACCGCGACCCGCACCCCGCGACAGACCAGGCAGCAGCCCGGCCCGCCAGCGGGGTTTGCGCAAACCGTAAAGGATGACCGTGGCCAACTCTGTTTCCATCTCCCAGAGCATCGCCGGACGCTATGCGCAGGCCGTCTTCGAGATCGCGAAGGAAAGCGGGGGCATGGACGCCCTGGCCACCCAGACCGACGATCTGAGCGCCGCCCTGCACGACAGCGCCGAGCTGCGCGACCTGATCGCCAGCCCGATCTATTCCCGTGACCAGCAGGCGGCCGCGATCGGCGCGCTGTCGACCCGCATGGGCCTGTCGCCGGTGCTGGCCAACACGCTGCAGCTGATGGCGAAGAATCGCCGCCTGTTCGTGCTGCCGCAGCTGACCGCCCGCCTGGCGGAGCTGATCGCCACGGAGCGGGGCGAGGTCACCGCCGACGTCACCAGCGCCATCGCGCTGACCGATGCGCAGATGGACCGCCTGAAACAGACCCTGGCCGAGAAATCCGGCAAGACGGTCAAGCTGAACACGCGCGTCGATGAGACCCTCATCGGCGGCATGATTGTCAAGTTGGGCTCGCAGATGATCGACAGTTCGGTCCGCTCGAAGCTCGCTTCCCTGCAGAATGTCATGAAAGAGGTCGGATAATGGGAATCCAGGCTGCCGAAATTTCGGCGATCCTCAAGGAGCAGATCAAGAACTTCGGCCAGGACGCCGAAGTTGCCGAAGTTGGTCAGGTCCTGTCCGTCGGTGACGGCATCGCGCGCGTCTATGGTCTGGACAAGGTCCAGGCCGGCGAGATGGTCGAGTTCCCCGGCGGAATCCGCGGCATGGTGCTGAACCTCGAGACCGACAACGTCGGTATCGTGATCTTCGGCGACGACCGCTCGATCAAGGAAGGCGACACCGTCAAGCGCACGCGCTCGATCGTGGACGTTCCGGTCGGCAAGGCCCTGCTGGGTCGCGTCGTGGACGGCCTTGGCAACCCGATCGACGGCAAGGGCCCGATCGAGACGACCGAGCGCCGCATCGCCGACATGAAGGCCCCCGGCATCATGCCGCGCAAGTCGGTCCACGAGCCGATGGCGACCGGCCTGAAGTCGGTCGACGCCATGATCCCCGTCGGCCGCGGCCAGCGCGAGCTGATCATCGGCGACCGCCAGACCGGCAAGACCGCGATCGCGCTGGACACGATCCTGAACCAGATGAGCTACAACGGCCGCGAGGCCGAGGGCATGAAGACCCTGCACTGCATCTATGTCGCCGTCGGCCAGAAGCGCTCGACCGTGGCCCAGCTGGTCAAGAAGCTGGAAGAGACCGGCGCCATGGCCTACACCACCGTGGTGGCCGCGACCGCGTCCGACCCGGCGCCGATGCAGTTCCTGGCACCCTATTCGGGCACCGCGATCGGCGAATACTTCCGCGACAACGGCATGGACGCGCTGATCATCTATGACGACCTGTCCAAGCAGGCCGTGGCCTATCGCCAGATGTCGCTGCTGCTGCGCCGTCCGCCCGGACGCGAAGCCTATCCGGGCGACGTGTTCTATCTGCACTCGCGTCTGCTGGAGCGTTCGGCCAAGCTGAACGAGGCCAACGGCTCGGGCTCGCTGACCGCGCTGCCGATCATCGAGACGCAGGCGGGCGACGTGTCGGCCTATATCCCGACCAACGTGATCTCGATCACCGACGGCCAGATCTTCCTGGAGACCGAACTGTTCTTCCAGGGCGTCCGCCCTGCCGTGAACACCGGTCTGTCGGTCAGCCGCGTGGGTTCGGCCGCCCAGACCAAGGCGATGAAATCCGTCGCGGGTCCGGTCAAGCTGGAACTGGCGCAGTATCGCGAGATGGCCGCCTTCGCCCAGTTCGGTTCGGATCTGGACGCCGCGACGCAGCGCCTGCTGAACCGCGGTTCGCGCCTGACCGAGCTGATGAAGCAGCCGCAGTACCGTCCCCTGACCAACGCCGAGATCGTCATCGTGATCTATGCCGGCACCAAGGGCTATATCGACAACGTGCCCGTGCGCGACGTCGTTGCCTGGGAAGACGGTCTGATCCACTTCCTGCGCGGCCAGAAGTCCGACCTGCTGGACGACATGACCCGCAACGACCGCAAGGTCAGCGGCGATCTGGAAGCCTCGATCAAGGCGGCGCTGGACGAATACAACCGCACCCGCGCCTGAGGGGGGAATAGATGCCCAGTCTCAAGGATCTCAAGAACCGGATCGGAAGCGTCAAGAACACGCGGAAGATCACCAAGGCGATGCAGATGGTCGCCGCCGCGAAACTGCGCCGGGCGCAGGACGCGGCGGAAGCCGCGCGTCCCTATGCCGACCGCATGGCGGCCGTCATGGCCGGCCTGACCGCGAATGCGGCAGGCCAGTCCGGCGCGCCCCGCCTGCTGGCCGGAACGGGCGACGACAAGCGTCATCTGCTGGTCGTGATGACGGCGGAACGCGGCCTGGCCGGCGGCTTCAACAGCTCGATCGTGCGTCTGGCCCGCCAGCACGCCGACCGGCTGCGCGCCGAGGGCAAGGACGTCGCGATCCTGACCGTCGGCAAGAAGGGCCGCGAGCAGCTCAAGCGCGACTATGGCAGCCTGTTCGTGCACCATGTCGACCTCTCCGAGGTCAAGCGCATGGGCTATGACACGGCCCGTGCCATCGCCGACGAGGTGCTGACCCGCTTCGACACCGGCGATTTCGACGTGGCGACGATCTTCTACAACCGGTTCGAATCGGTGATCAGCCAGGTTCCGACCGCGCGCCAGATCATTCCCGCCGAAGTCCCCGAGGGTGCGTCCGAGACGAACGCCCTCTACGACTACGAACCGGGCGAGGAAGAACTGCTGGCCGATCTGCTGCCCCGTTCGGTGGCCACGCAGATCTTTGCGGCGCTTCTGGAGAATGCGGCGTCCGAGCAGGGCGCGCGGATGAGTGCCATGGACAACGCCACGCGCAACGCGGGCGACATGATCGACAGGCTTACGACGCAGTACAACCGCTCGCGTCAGGCTGCGATCACCACGGAGCTGATCGAAATCATTGCGGGCGCCGAGGCGCTCTGACCGTAAAGCAAAGGTGACAACATGGCAGAGGCCACTGGTAAAATCACGCAGGTGATCGGCGCCGTCGTTGACGTGCAGTTCGAGGACCGGCTTCCCGCGATTCTGAACGCGCTGGTAACCCAAAACAACGGCAAGACGCTGGTGCTGGAAGTTGCCCAGCATCTGGGCGAGAACACCGTCCGCACCATCGCCATGGACGCGACCGAAGGTCTGGTCCGCGGCGAGGTCGTGACCGACACCGGCAACCCGATCATGGTGCCCGTGGGCGACGTGACCCTGGGCCGCATCCTGAACGTCGTGGGCGAGCCCGTGGACGAGGGCGAAGCCCTGGCCACCAGCGAGACCCGCGCCATCCACCAGGCCGCCCCGGACTTCGCCGCGCAGGCGACCAGCTCGGAGATCCTGGTGACCGGCATCAAGGTCATCGACCTGCTGGCCCCCTATTCCAAGGGCGGCAAGATCGGCCTGTTCGGCGGCGCCGGTGTGGGCAAGACGGTTCTGATCATGGAACTGATCAACAACATCGCCAAGGTGCACTCGGGCTATTCGGTGTTCGCCGGCGTGGGTGAGCGCACCCGCGAGGGCAACGACTTGTACCACGAGATGGTCGAATCGGGCGTCATCGTTCCCGACAACCTGGTCGATTCGAAAGTGGCCCTGGTCTATGGCCAGATGAACGAGCCGCCGGGCGCCCGCATGCGCGTCGCCCTGACCGGTCTGACCCTGGCGGAACAGTTCCGCGACGCGTCGGGCACGGACGTGCTGTTCTTCGTGGACAACATCTTCCGCTTCACCCAGGCCGGGTCCGAAGTGTCGGCTCTGCTGGGCCGCATCCCGTCCGCCGTGGGCTATCAGCCGACGCTGGCCACCGACATGGGCGCGATGCAGGAACGCATCACCTCGACCAAGAACGGCTCGATCACCTCGATCCAGGCCGTCTACGTCCCGGCCGACGACCTTACCGACCCGGCGCCCGCCACGACCTTCGCCCACCTGGACGCCACGACGGTCCTGTCGCGCGCGATCTCGGAACTGGGCATCTACCCGGCCGTGGACCCGCTGGACTCCAACTCGCGCATCCTGGACCCCGCCGTCGTCGGCGAGGAGCACTATCAGGTGGCGCGCGACGTGCAGGGCATCCTGCAGAAGTACAAGTCGCTGCAGGACATCATCGCGATCCTGGGCATGGACGAACTGTCCGAAGAGGACAAGCTGACCGTGACCCGTGCGCGCAAGATCCAGCGCTTCCTGTCGCAGCCCTTCGACGTCGCCAAGGTCTTCACCGGTTCCGACGGCGTCCAGGTGCCGCTGGAGAAGACCATCGCCTCGTTCAAGGCGGTCGTCGCGGGTGAGTACGACCACCTGCCGGAATCGGCCTTCTACATGGTCGGCGACATCGACGACGTGAAGGCCAAGGCAGAGCGTCTGGCCGCAGAAGCGGCGTAAGGGGGCAGAATGGCCGATACCATGCAGTTCGACCTCGTGTCGCCGGAACGGAGCCTCGCCTCCGTTCCCGTGCGCGAGGTGCGCCTGCCGGGCAGCGATGGCGATCTGACCGCCATGCCCGGCCATGCGCCCACGATCGTGACCCTGCGTCCGGGCATGGTGATCCTGGTGGGTGCCGACGGCACCACCAGCGAATTCGCCGTCACCGGCGGCTTTGCCGAGATCAACCAGGACAGCGTCAGCCTGCTGGCCGAACGCGGACACCCGCGCGAGGAGATCACGCAGGACGTCTACAACGACATGATGAAGGACGCCCACCGCGCCCATCGCAGCGCCAAGGATCGGCGCGAACATGTCGGCGAAGAGGTCGTGACCGCCGCCGTCAAGCTTCTGGGCGACATGCAGGCGCTTGGCACCCATATCGGGCTGGACCCCAATCAGTCGACGGTTCCGGACTGATCCGTCCGACCATCGACATCTTGAAAGGCCCCGGCAATGCCGGGGCTTTTTTTTCACCCTGGCCGCCGCTAGCATCGCCGCGCGGGTGACGGGAAGGACCGGATGATACGATTTGCAACCCACGAGATCGGGATCGCACGCGGTGCGGTCACGATGGTCTCTGATTTCGACACGCAGGGGCCGATGTGGACCGAGACGGGCGACCGGTCGCACCGCCAGCGTGTCGAGTTCGGCGACCGCTTCGTGGCGCCGCCTGTCGTGCATCTTGGCGTCGGGATGTGGGACTTGGACAGCGATCGCAACCAGCGCGGCGACCTGCAGGTCGAGAACGTGACCCTGACCGGGTTCGACATCCTGTTCCGCACCTGGGGCGACACCCGCATCGCGCGGATGCGGGTGGAGTGGATGGCCATCGGGGCTGTGCCCGACGAACAGGACTTCATCCTCTAGGCGCGGTCCAGGTTGACCCCGATCAGTCCCGCGACCTGTTCCGGATGGGTCAGGGGCGCCATGTGGCCGGCACCGGGGATCGTGGCGCGCCCGACATCGGGCAACCGGCCCGCCAGCGCGTCGATGATGCCGCCGATCACCGCCGGGCTGTCGGCCCCCTGGATCAGCAGCACCGGGGCGTCGACCTGCTCCAACCCGCCCTCGCGCAGGATGCGTGCGCTGTCATGGCGAAGCGCGTCGCCGGTCCCGGCCACCAGCCCGATCTGGCGCACCATCTGGGCGCGGGCCTCGGGGGGCAGGCGGTCGGGGTCCTGCGCGCCCCAGACCGACAGGAAGGCCGCCATAGCCTGGTCGTCCTGGCCCTGGTCCAGAAGGTCGGCCATGCGGGCATCCAGCGCGTCCTGGGCCGGGTCCGGGCAGGCGGCGAACAGCACCGGTTCGATCAGGGTCAGGCTGCGCACGGCATCGGGCGCCGCGACGGCGATGCGCAGCGCCACGGTCGCGCCGAAGCTGTGACCGATCAGGTCCAGCGGCCGGTCGATCATCGCCCCCGCCAGACGCGTGACCGCGGTGTGATAGTCGGGGCCGTCGGGCTGTGGCTGCCAGTCGTCGCTGCGCCCGTGGCCCGGCATGTCGAAGCCTCGCAGATCGACGCGCCCCTCCAGCAGCCGCGCGATCGGACCCCAGGCCGACCCGCTGCCCATCATGCAATGCAGCGCCAGTGCCGGGCGATCCGGATCGCCCGGCCAGTGCCGCAGGTGCAGTCCGCTCATAGCGTGGCCAGATGGCGGTCCAGAAAGTCCAGCCGGTCCTGGCCCCAGAACCGCTGATCGGTCTCGCGCACGACATAGAAGGGGGCGCCGAAGGCCCCGGCGGCCACCGCCTGTTCCAGGTTGCGGCCGTAGGTCTCGGCGCCTACGAACAGGCCCGTGTCGGCCAGGGACGGGTCGAACCCGTTGGCGCCCAGGATGTCGCGGATCACCGCGTCGTCGCTGATGTCGCGATCCTCGGCCCAGACCGCGCGCAGAAAGCCCTGGACCAGCGCGCCGGCATCGCCCCCCGCCGCCTGCGCGGCGATGATGGCATAGGACGACGGCGCCATGTTCACCGGCCAATGCGCGGGCTTGAGGTTCAGGGGCATGTCCAGATGGTCGGCCCACCGGGGCAGTTCCTGGTTGCGGTAGTCCATCCGGCTGGCATGGCGCTGCGCCGGGCGCMCCCCGCCGGTCCGGTCGAACAGTTGTAGCAGGTCCAGGGGCTTGTAGGTGATCTGCGCGCCGTGGCGGGCGGCGATCTGTTCCAGGCGGTCGCCGGCAAGATAGCACCAGGGGCTGATCGTCCCCAGATAATAGTCGATATGGGCCATGGCCTTGTCCTTTCCGGGTTTGCCCGCAGGCTAGCCCGGTGCTAAGGCAACCGCAATCTGACGCAACCGCCAAAGGCCCGCCCCATGCCCGTCATGACCGAACCCAAGCTGATTTCCGGAAACGCCAACCGACCGCTGGCCCAGTCCATCGCGCGGCGCATGTCCCTGCATCGCGGCATGAGCGTCAACCTGCTGGACGCCCGCGTCGAACGCTTCAACGACCAGGAGATCTTCGTCGAGGTCTACGAGAACGTCCGCGGCGAGGACATGTACATCATCCAGCCCACGTCGAACCCGGCCAACGACAACCTGATGGAGCTGCTGATCATGACCGACGCGCTGCGCCGGTCGTCGGCCGCGCGCATCACGGCGGTGATTCCCTATTTCGGCTATGCCCGCCAGGACCGCCGCGCCAAGGCCCGCACCCCGATCAGCGCCAAGCTGGTCGCGAACCTGCTGACCGAGGCGGGCGTTGACCGCGTCCTGACGCTGGACCTGCACGCGGCCCAGATCCAGGGCTTCTTCGACGTGCCGGTGGACAACCTCTATGCCGCGCCGGTCTTTGCGCTGGACGTGCAGCATCACTTCAAGGGGCGGATGAACGACCTGATGGTCGTGTCGCCCGACGTCGGCGGTGTGGCCCGGGCCCGCGAACTGGCCACCCGGATCGGTGCGCCCCTGTCCATCGTCGACAAGCGCCGCGAGAAGGCCGGAGAGATCGCCGAGATGACCGTGATCGGTGACGTGGCGGGCAAGGCCTGCATCATCGTGGACGACATCTGCGACACCGCCGGCACGCTGGTCAAGGCGGCGCAGGTGCTGACCGACAACGGCGCGACCGAGGTCCATGCCTACATCACCCACGGCGTCCTTTCTGGCCCGGCGGTCGAGCGGGTCACCAATTCGGTGATGAAGTCGCTGGTCATCACCGATTCGATCCAGCCCACCGATGCGGTCAGGAACGCGCCCAACATCCGCATCGTGCCGACCGCACCGATGTTCACGCAGGCGATTTTGAACATCTGGAACGGCACCTCGGTCAGCAGCCTGTTCGAGACGGACACCCTTCTGCCGATCTACGAAGGGCTGTATTCGCCGATCTGACCGGATCGTCCCGACGGCGTCCAAGGGCCGGCCCCGCCGCGGGGCCGGCCCTTTGTCATGAGTTCACAGCGCGCGCCAGCCGATGTCGCGGCGGCAGAAGCCCTGCGGCCAGTCGATCGCGTCGACCAGCGCATAGGCGCGCTGATGCGCCTCGGCCAGGGTTGCGCCGCGCCCGGTGCAGGCCAGCACGCGCCCACCGGTGGCGACAACCGCGCCATCGCGGTCGGCCGTGCCCGCGTGAAAGGTCATCTGAAAGCTGGTTTCGGGCAGGGCCTGCAGGCCGCCGATGATGGTCCCCTTGGCATAGCTGCCGGGATAGCCCTGGGCCGCCATGACCACCGTCAGGGCGTGGTCGTCGGCCCAGGTCACGGGGGTTTGGGCCAGCCGCCCTTCGGCGCAGGCCAGCAGCAGGTCCAGCACCTGCCCGCCAAGCCGCATCATCAGCACCTGGCATTCCGGGTCGCCGAAGCGGACGTTGTATTCGACCAGCCTCGCCTGTCCGTCCGCGATCATCAGCCCGGCATAGAGCACCCCCTGAAAGGGCATGCCGCGTCGCGCCATTTCAGCGATGGTCGGGCGCACGATGCGCGCCATCACCTGGTCCTGGATCGCCGGCGTCAGCACCGGGGCGGGGCTGTAGGCGCCCATCCCGCCGGTGTTCGGGCCGGTATCGCCGTCGCCCACGCGCTTGTGGTCCTGGGCGGTGCCGATGGCCAGGCAGTCGGTGCCGTCCGACAGGATGAAGAAGCTGGCCTCCTCTCCGTCCATGAACTCCTCGATGACGACGGACATGTCGCCGAAGGCCCCGTCGAAGATGTCGTCGATGGCGGCATGGGCCTGGTCCACCGTCTCGGCCACGGTGACGCCCTTGCCGGCAGCCAGCCCGTCGGCCTTGACCACGATGGGCGCCCCCTGGGCGGTCACGTAATCGCGCGCGGCGGCGGCATCGGTAAAGCGTGCCCAGGCCGCGGTGGGGGCGGCGCAGGCGTCGCAGATCTCCTTGGTGAAGGTCTTGGAGGCCTCCAGCTGGGCCGCGGCCTGCGACGGGCCAAAGACCAGGAAGCCCGCATCGCGCAGCGCGTCGGACACGCCCGCGGCCAGGGGCGCCTCGGGGCCGACGATGACGAAGTCGACGGCGTTCTCCTGCGCGAATTCCAGCACTTCGGCCCGCGACAGCACGTCCAGGTCGGCGCATTCGGCGACGCCTGCGATGCCCGCATTGCCGGGTGCCACGATCAGGCGGTCGCATTTCGGGTTCTGCCGGATCGCCCAGGCCAGCGCATGTTCGCGCCCGCCGCCGCCCAGGATCAGGATATTCATCTGCCGCCCTTTCGCTTGACCTTGCGGCGTTCTAGTCTGGCCCGGACAAGGGAACAAGACGCATGGACCTGCTGGACGACGACATGGACGATGCCCCGGAACCGGGCAGCAACGCGCATGAATTCACCGTTTCCGAACTGTCCGGCGCGGTCAAACGCAGCATCGAGGAGCAGTTCGGCCGCGTCCGCGTCCGGGCCGAGGTCGGGCGCGTGTCGCGTCCCGGATCGGGGCATCTCTATTTCGACCTGAAGGACGACCGCGCCGTGCTGGCCGCCGTCACCTGGAAGGGGCAGGCCGCCCGCCTGATCCAGCGCCCCGAGGAGGGGATGGAGGTCATCGCCACCGGCCGCCTGACGACCTTTCCGGGCCAGTCGAAATACCAGATGATCGTCGATCAGATCGAGCCCGCCGGTGCGGGCGCGTTGATGGCCATGCTGGAGAAGCGTCGCAAGGCCCTGGCGGCCGAGGGGCTGTTCGATCAGGACCGCAAGCGCGCGTTGCCGTTCCTGCCGCGGGTGATCGGGGTGGTGACCTCGCCCTCCGGTGCGGTGATCCGCGACATCCTGCACCGGCTGCGCGACCGCTTTCCGACCCGCGTGATCATCTGGCCGGTGGCCGTGCAGGGGGAGGGTTGCGCGCCGCAGGTCACCGCCGCGATCCGGGGCTTCAACGCGCTGTCGCCGGGCGGGCCGATCCCCCGGCCGGACCTGATCATCGTGGCGCGCGGCGGCGGGTCGCTGGAGGATCTGTGGGGCTTCAACGAAGAATCGGTCGTGCGGGCGGCGGCGGACAGCGCCATCCCCCTGATCTCGGCCGTGGGGCATGAGACGGACACGACGCTGATCGACTTCGCCTCGGACCGGCGCGCGCCGACGCCGACGGCCGCGGCCGAGATGGCGGTGCCAGTCCGCGCCGACCTGGCCGCGCGCCTGGCCGAAACCGGGGCGCGGATGGCGCGCAGCAATGCGCAGGCGATCCAGCGCCCGCGCCAGCGCCTGCGCGATCTGGCCCGTGCCCTGGGGCGTCCTGCGGCGCTGACGGAAGGCGCGCGGCAGCGGCTGGACCTGTGGGGCGGGCGGCTGGAGCCCGCGCTGCGGCAGCTGGCCCGCGCGCGCCGGCAGCAGCTGGCCTCGCGGCCCATCCTCGCGGCGATGCTGCGCCAGTTCACCCAAGGCAAGCGCGCCGGGATGGACCGGGCGCTGATGCGGCTGGAGGGCGCGCGCGCCCGGCGGCTGGAGCGTCCGCGCGACCGGCTGGCGCAGCTGCGCCAGCGCCTGGACAATTCGTTGGTGCGGGTCCTGGCGGAGACGCGGCGCCGGACGGAGCAGCAGGGCGCGCGGCTGGCCGACCTGGACCGGCGGCTGGTCGCGGCGATGGCCCGTGCCGGAAAGCAGCGGCAGGATGCTCTGGTTCGGCTGGACCGGATGCGGCTGTCCCTGGGGCATGAACAGACGCTGCGGCGCGGCTTCGTGATCCTGCGCGACCCGGAGGGCGGGGTCATCACCACGCCCGAGGTCGCCGCCCGGACGCCGCGGATGGAGGTGCAATTCGCGGGCGACCGCCGCGTGGCCGTGCGCCCCGACGCGGCCCCCGAGAAGCCCAAGCGCCGCAAGCCCGCGCCGCCCGAGCAGAAGACCCTGATCTGACCTCAGGCGGGCCGGGGGCGCATGACCAGCCAGATCAGCGCCCCGCCCGCCAGCGCCAGGAAGGGCAGCATCGCCAGGTTCACCGCGTTCCAACCCGCGACGATGGACCCGCCCGAACAGTTCATCAGCCCGCCCGACGACAGCGAGGCCAGGAACACCCCGCCGAAGACCACGAAATCGTTCATGCCCTGAACGCGGCCGCGTTCCTCGGGCGCATGGGCGCGGGTCAGCATGGTGGTGGCGCCGATATAGCCGAAATTCCAGCCGATCCCCAGCAGGATCAGGGCGATGAAGAACTGCTCCAGTTCCACCCCGGACAGGGCGACGGCCCCCGCGGCGGCCAGGATCGCCAGGCCCAGGCCCACGATCGTCTCGGCCCCGAAACGCGCGATCAGGTGGCCGGTGACGAAGCTGGGCGCGAACATGGCCAGCACATGCGCGCTGACGATGTTGGCGGCATCCGCCGTGTCATAGCCGCAGCCCACCACCGCCAAGGGCGTGGAGGTCATCACGAGGTTCATCAGTGCATAGGAGACCATGCCGCAGACCATCGCCACGGCGATGGCGGGGGTGCGCAGGATCTGCCCCATCGGGCGCCCCGTGGATGCGCCCGCCACCGGCGCGGGCGGTTTGGGGATGTCCAGGAAGGCGAACAGCAGCGGTCCGGCCAGGTTTAGGCCGATCACCGCCAGATAGGTCGCCAGGAACGGCACGGCGGTCAGGTCGCTGGTCATGCGCACCAGCGCCGGGCCGATGATGGCGGCGGCCAAGCCCCCGGCCATGACCAGGCTGATGGCCTTTGGGGCGTAATCCTCGTGCGCGGTGTCGGTCGCGGCAAAGCGGTAGAAGCCCTGCGCCGACATGTAGATGCCGGTCAGCCCAGACCCCACCATGAACAGCGCGAACGAGCCCAGCCACAGCCCTGCCGCCGCGATCGCCGCGCCCAAGGCCCCCGCCGCCACGGCCAGCAGGAACCCCGCCTGCCGCCCGCGCGCCTGCATGAAGCGCGCCAGCGGCCGTGCCGACAGGGTCGAGCCCAGGATGATCATCGACAGCGGCAGCGTCACCAGGCAGGGATGCGGGGACAGGATCTGTCCCGCAAGCCCGCCCACGATGAAGATGACCGACATCTGCGCGCCCAGGATCGCCTGTGCCAGCACGAGGACCGTGACGTTCCTTCGGGCGCGCGCCAGGTCCATGGTCAGCCGCGCAGGGCGGCGGCGGTGCGGGCGCGATCCTCGATCGCCTGCCAGTTGCCGGCGGCCATGTCGGCATCGGTCACGATCCAGCTGCCGCCGACGCAGATCACGTTGGGCAGGGACAGATAGCTGCCGGCGTTCTGGGGTGTCACGCCGCCCGTGGGGCAGAAGCTGATGCGGGGCAGGGGGCCTGCCAGCGATTTCAGCGCAGGCGCGCCGCCCACGGCCTCGGCCGGGAAGAACTTCAGCATGTCAAAGCCCGCATCGGCGGCGCGCATGACCTCGGAGGCCGTGACGGCGCCCGGCAGCAGCGGCAGGGCCAGGTCCTCGCAGGCCGCGATCAGCCGGTCGGTCAGGCCCGGAGAAACCGCGAAGCTGGCGCCCGCGTCCTTGGCGCGCTTGGCGTCGTCCGGGGTCAGCACGGTGCCCGCGCCGACATGGCCGCCCGCGACGCCGCTCATGGCGCGGATCGCGTCAAGCGCGGCGTCCGAGCGCAGCGTCACCTCCAGCACCGGCAACCCGCCCGCGACCAGCGCACGGGCCAGCCCCTCGGCGTGGGCCACGTCCTTGATGACGATGACCGGGATCACCGGCGCCAGCTGGCACAGGGCTTTTGTCTGCCGGGACTGATCTTGGGGGGTCATGGCGGGCCTATCGCTTATGAATGGAACTGCTGCGAACCTGAACCCAAGCCCCGCCCGATGCAAGGGTGCCGCCATGCCGATGTTACCGCTATCTACAGGAATGCCACAGCGAATCCGCTTGCGTTTCGCTCGTACAGGGGCTATCGCGCGCCTACTTCACAGGCTGGGGAGGGCCTTGCGGGACATATCCGCAACGGTCCACCGGTTGGGGCATCCGCCCTGAGACCCCCTGCCAAGGCGCAAACCGGAAAGGAACTCCTCATGGCGCTTCCCGAATTCTCGCTGCGTCAGCTTCTTGAAGCTGGCGTCCACTATGGTCACCAGACCCAACGCTGGAACCCCCGCATGGGCGAGTTCATCTATGGCGACCGCAACGGCATCCACATCCTGGACCTGACGCAGACCGTGCCGATGCTGGACGCGGCCCTGCAGGTCGTGCGCGACACCGTCGCCAAGGGCGGCCGCGTGCTGTTCGTCGGCACCAAGCGCCAGGCACAGCGTTCCATCGCGGAAGCGGCTGAAAAGTCGGCACAGTTCTACATGAACCACCGTTGGCTGGGCGGTACGCTGACCAACTGGAAGACCGTCAGCCAGTCGATCAATCGCCTGAAGGCGATCGACGAGACGATGGCCGGCGGCGCCGAGGGCCTGACCAAGAAAGAGCGCCTGCAGCTGGAGCGCGAGCAGACCAAACTGCAAGCCTCGCTGGGCGGCATCCGCGACATGGGCGGCCTTCCCGACCTGCTGTTCGTCATCGACGTGAACAAGGAAGACCTGGCCATCCTGGAAGCCAAGAAGCTGGGCATCCCGGTCGTGGCCGTGGTCGACACCAACTGCTCGCCCGACGGTATCGACTACATCATCCCGGGCAACGACGACGCGGCCCGCGCCATCGCGCTGTACTGCGACCTGGTCAGCCGTGCGGCCCTGGACGGCATGACCGCGCACATGGGTGCGTCGGGCGTCGACCTGGGTTCGCTGGCCGAAGCGCCGGAAGAGCTGCTGGACGAGCCGGCGACCGAAGAGGCCGCAGCCGAGGCCTGATCCGCCCCGGAACCACCCATTCATCGGATTGTCGTCAGGCGGGGATATGCCCCGCCTGACGCGTTGAACAGATAGGAGACGGATATGGCAATCACCGCAGCGATGGTGAAGGAACTGCGCGAGACCACCGGCGCAGGCATGATGGACGCCAAGAAGGCCCTGACCGAGAACGACGGCAACATGGAAGCGGCCATCGACTGGCTGCGCACCAAGGGCCTGGCGAAAGCCGCCAAGAAGGCCGATCGCGTTGCCGCCGAAGGTCTGGTGGGCGTCCAGGTCTCGGGTGGCCGCGGCGTCGCCGTCGAGATCAACTCGGAGACCGACTTCGTCGCCAAAAACGCCGATTTCCAGCAGCTGGTCCGTGATATCACCGGCGTCGCGCTGAACGGCGCGTGCGAGATCGAGGCCCTGAAGGCCGCCGATCTGGACGGTAAGCCCGTCTCGGACGTCGTGACCGGCGCCATCGCCCGCATCGGCGAGAACCTGACCCTGCGCCGCGTGCAGGTCCTGGAAGGCGAGACCGTCGTGTCCTACGTGCACAACGCCGCCGCTGACGGCCTGGGCAAGATCGGCGTGCTGGTCGCGCTGTCGGGTCCGGCTGACAAGGCGCCGACCGTGGGCAAGCAGTTCGCGATGCACATTGCGGCGACGAACCCCGTCTCGCTGTCCGAGGCGACCATGGATCCCGCCGCGCTGGAGCGCGAGCTGCAGGTCCAGACCGCCAAGGCGCTGGAAGAGAACGCCTCTTCGGCCAAGCCGAAGCCCGAGGCCGTCATCCAGAACAACATCATTCCGGGCCGGATGAAGAAGTTCGTGGCCGAGAACACGCTGCTGGGTCAGGCCTTCGTGATGAACCCCGACCTGACGGTCGAGCAGGCCGCGGCCGAGGCCGGCGTCCAGATCACCGGCTATGCCCGCGTGATGGTCGGCGAAGGCATCGAGAAGAAGGAAGAGGATTTCGCAGCCGAGGTTGCCAAGACCCTCAGCGGCGCCTGATCCTTTCTTGATCGAACGACACGAATGCCGGCCCCCTGGGCCGGCATTTCGCGTTCCGGACCTTGGTGGCGGCGCCCGGCCAAGGCAACCTTGCCGCACGCCGCCTGTTCCTGACACTTGCGTGTCACCACTCACGGAACGCCGCGATGTGACGCGGTTTCGGGGGCGGGCGAAACGGTGGAAAACCCTACCCCTGGCCCCCCAGCCTCAGCGAGGCGGCGGCAGGCTGGAACAGCTGATGCGTCACATGGGCCTTGAGCACGGCCTGGGGCGTCGTCTCGACCCCCAGGGCCTCGCGGGCCAAGCGCATGTGCTTTTCCACGGTGGCGGCGGTGATGCCCAAAATCACCGCGATCTCTCCGACGGTCTTGCCGGCCGAGCGCCAGCCCAGGACCTCGCGTTGGCGCGGGGTCAGGGTGGCCTTGGGCAGGTTGCGCTGCATCGTCGCGATGCGCATGTGCATCACCCAGGACAGCACCCGGACCTCGCGGCCCGACCGCGCCCAGGACGCCTGCAGGTCCTGCGCATCGGCACCCCGCCGCGGCATCACCACCACCGCGCCCACGCTGTGGAGGACCTTGTCGCGCAGGCTGATGATGCGGGCATGGCCCAGCCCGTGTTCCGCCGCCAGCCCGAAGGACCGCGACGGGCCGAATTGGTCCTGCAACGCGTCGGACGCGATGTCGCCGTCATTGTCGCGCACCCATTCGACCCAGGGGTCCTGATCCAGGTCGCGCAGCCGCTGTGCCTGTTCGATCAGATCGGGGGGCAGGTTGCTGAAGACCACGGGGTTGTCGCGCAACAGCGCCCTGGGCACCGTCAGCATGAAACGCGCGGCATAAAGGGCGTGATCGTAGCCAAGCTGGCCGACCGCTTCCAGAAATACGGCGCGGATGTCGGCAATGGTCGGGGCGTCCAGTAGACGTTCGATAAAACCTGATAACATCTATGTCTAAAACTCAATGCGTTCTTAAAGTCCCATAGGACGGCGCAGCGCAGAGATTGCCAAGGGGTAATGTCGTGAAAATATCGCGATGGCCGGTGATCTGAATATTGCGCGTGGCGGTCCGGGGGCGGGGGTGCTGGACGCGTGGCCCCGGGCATGCGAAGGGTGCGGGACATTCCGTTCTCAACACCAACCGACAGATCGCCTGCCATGCCCTTCATCATCGCCATCGACGGACCGGCCGCATCGGGCAAGGGCACCATCGCCCGCGCGCTGGCCGACCGGTTCGGATTTCACCACCTGGACACGGGTCTGCTGTACCGGGCGACCGGCGCCAAGGGGGGCGATCCGGTCGCGGCGGCCCATTCGTTGAACGCGGAGGATCTGGCCCGCCCGGACCTTCGCAGCGCCGAGGCGGGTCAGGCCGCCAGCCGCATCGCGGCCATTCCCGACGTCCGCGCGGCCCTGGTCGCGTTCCAGCACCGCTTTGCCGCGCAGGACCCCGGCGCCGTGCTGGACGGGCGCGACATCGGCACGGTCATCTGTCCCGATGCGGCGGTCAAGCTGTACGTAGTCGCCTCGGACGAGGTGCGGGCGGCGCGCCGCGCGGCGGAACTGGGCGCCGACCCCGAGGAGATGCTGGCCCAGCTGCGCGAACGCGACCTGCGCGACAGCCAGCGGGCGACGGCGCCGCTGCGCCCGGCCGAGGATGCGGTCGTGCTGGATACCAGCACGCTGAGCATCGACGATGCCGTCGCGCGCGCCGTGGCCGAGGTGTTGCGCGTCCGGGGCGACTGACGGGCCTGGTGCCCCTCCCGCACCGATACCGGCGGGGTCAGGGGGCGATGATCTCGAATTTCGCGACATCGACCATGCCGCGATCGGTGATTTTCAGCGCGGGAATGACCGGCAGGGCCAGGAAGGCCAGCTGCAGGAACGGCTCCTCCAGCGTCGTGCCCAGGGTCCGGGCCGCCTCCCGCAGGGCGATCAGCGTGTCGCGCACGGTCTCGAACGGCTCAAGGCTCATCAGTCCGGCGACGGGCAGGGGCAGTTCCGCCAGGATGCGGCCGTCGCAGGCCACGACGAAGCCCCCCTCCAGATCGGTCAGCCGGTTGGCCGCCAGCGCCATGTCCGCGTAATCGACGCCCACCACGGCGATGTTGTGATGATCATGGCACAGCGTCGATGCGATGGCCCCGCGCGCCAGTCCGAAGCCCTGCACGAAGCCCGTGGCGATGTTGCCGTTGCGCCCATGCCGTTCGATCACCGCGATGCGGGACAGATCGCGCGACGGATCGGGGCGCTTGTCGCCGTCCTGCGGCGGGATGTCATGGGTCAGGTGTTCGGTGATGATCTTGCCTTCCAAGATGCCGATCACCGGGGTTTCCGCGCGGTTGCCGGTGCAGCGGAAATCCTGCGGCGTCACCTTGGGCGCCTTGACCGAGGCGCGTCCCACCGGCGCCACCGTCCCGCGCGCGGCGAAGGCCGCCTCATCGACCACCCGCCCGCCGGTCAGGACCAGCTGCGCGTGGCACCCCTTCAGGCTGTCGATGGCGACGATGTCGGCGCGCAGGCCCGGCGCGATCAGCCCGCGATCCTTCAGCCCGAAGGCCTCGGCCGCCGACAGCGACGCCGCGCGATAGGCCGTCAGCGGCGATGTGCCAAGCGCGATCAGCCGGCGGATCATGTAGTCCAGATGCCCGTGCTCTCCGATGTCCAGCGGGTTGCGGTCGTCGGTGCACAGGCACAGATAGGCGCTGGTCGCCTCGGTCAGGATCGGCTGCAGCGCATCCAGGTCCTTGCTGACCGACCCTTCGCGGATCAGGACGCGCATCCCCTTGCGCAGCTTTTCCAGCGCTTCCTCGGCGGTCGTGGCCTCATGCTCGGTGCGGATGCCGGCGGCGACATAGGCGTTGAGGTCCGGACCCGTCAGTTGCGGGCAATGCCCGTCGATATGGCCGCCCGCGAACAGGCGCAGCTTGGCCATCGCGCCCGGGTCGCGGTGGATCACGCCGGGATAGTTCATGAACTCGGCCAGCCCGATGGCCGAAGGGTGGCCCATGACCTGCGCCAGATCCCCCGCCTCGATCTGCGCGCCCGATGTCTCCATCCCCGTGGAGGGCACGCAGGAGGACAGCTGCACCCGCAGGTCCATCAGCAGATGCTCGGACGCCGTCTGGAAATAGCGGATGCCGTCCAGGCCAATGACATTGGCGATCTCGTGCGGGTCGCAGATGGCCGTGGTGACGCCGCGGGGCGTCACGCAGCGGTCGAACTCGAAGGGCGTGACCAGGCTGCTTTCGACATGCAGATGCGTGTCGATGAAGCCCGGCACCAGGATCAGCCCGGTGACGTCGATCACGCGGGTGCCGTCGTAATCGCCGATGCCTGCGATGCGGTCGCCGCAGAGCGCCACGTCGCCCGCCATCATCGTGCCGGTGATCAGATCGAAGACCCGGCCGCCGCGCAGGATCAGGTCGGCGGGCTGATCGCCCCGGGCCACGGCGATGCGGCGTTCCAGATCATCCATCACTCTCTCCTGTCCGTTTGCGGCACATGACCGCAAACGGTGCCGGAGGTCCAGTGATCCCTCAGGGGTTCCAGCGCAGGAAGTTGGCGATCAGGCGCAGGCCCACGGCCTGGGATTTCTCGGGGTGGAACTGAGTGCCGACGATGTTGTCGCGTCCGACCACCGCCGTCACCGGCCCGCCGTAATCGACATGGGCCAACAGATGGGCGGGGTCCGCCACCTGGAACTGCCAGCTGTGGACGAAATAGGCGTGATCGCCGGTCGCGATCCCCTCCAGCACCGGGTGGGGGCGGTCGATGACCAGATCGTTCCAGCCCATATGCGGCACCTTGAGGCCGGGGGCGGCGATGGCGCGAATCTCTCCGCCGATCCAGTCCAGGCCCGGCGTCTCGCGGTATTCATGCCCCGTGGTGGCCAGCATCTGCATGCCGACGCAGATCCCCATGAAGGGCACGCCGCGGGTGATCACCGCGTCCTGGATGGCCTCGGCCATGCCGTCCACCTCGCCCAAGGCGGTGCGACAGGCGGGAAAGGCCCCGTCGCCGGGCAGCACGATGCGGTCGGCGCGGGCGGCGACCTCGGGGTCGGAGGTCACGACGACCTCGGCGCCCGCGTCGCGGCCCATCAGCTGAAACGCCTTTTCGGCCGAATGCAGGTTGCCGCTGTCGTAATCGACCAGCGCGACCCGCATCACAGCGCCCCCTTGGTCGAGGGCAGCACGCCCGCCATGCGCGGATCGGGCTCGACCGCCTCGCGCAGCGCGCGGGCGACGGCCTTGAAGGCGGCCTCGGCGAGGTGGTGGCTGTTCAGCCCGTGCAGGCGGTCGACATGCAGCGTGATGCCGCCATGCGTGGACAGCGCCTGGAAGAACTCGCGCACCAGTTCGGTGTCGAACGTGCCGATCTTCTCCGACGGAAAATCGACGTTCCAGACCAGATAGGGCCGCGCCGACAGGTCCAGCGCCGCGCGGACCAGCGAATCGTCCATGGCCAGCAGGAAGCTGCCGTAACGGCGGATGCCCTTCTTGTCGCCCAGTGCCGCGACCAGGGCCTGGCCGATGGCGATGCCGCTATCCTCGACCGTGTGATGGTCGTCGATATGCAGGTCGCCCTCGGCGCGGATGGTCATGTCGATCAGCGAATGGCGCGACAGCTGGTCCAGCATGTGATCGAAGAAGCCCACGCCGGTCCGGTTATCATAGACCCCGGTGCCGTCGAGGTTCAGCGTCACCTCGATCGAGGTTTCCGAGGTCTTGCGGGTGATGGTCGCCTGGCGCATGGGATGTCCTTCCTGTCAGGGCGCCTTATAGGGGCGGCAGGCGCATCAGCCAAGGTGCACTTGGCCCGCGGGATATCGCACCCGCGGCACCATCCGCGTGGCCAGGAAGAACCCCAGGGTCAGCGGTCCGACCCGGCCCAGGAACATCACCACCATGATGACCGCGCGCCCGAATTCGGACAGTTCCGGCGTATAGGCCCGCGACAGGCCGACCGTGCCGAAGGCCGACGACACCTCGAACGCGATGTCGACGAAATCGCCGCCCTCGCTGATCAGCAGCAGAAAGATCGCGGTGACGATGACGGCCGAGGCCATCGCCATCAGCGCCATCGCCTTGAGCACGTCGCCAAGGGGGATGGACCGGCCGAACCCCGTCACCTCGGTCCGGCGGCGCAGGAACGCCCAGGTCGCCAGTAGCATCACGAAGACGGTCGTCACCTTGAGCCCGCCGCCCGTCGAGGTGGGGCCGGCGCCGATGATCATCAGGATCATGTACATGAACGAGGTGGATTCCTCCAACCCCGCGATGTCGGTCGAATTGAACCCCGCGGTGCGGGTGGTCACGCCCTGGAACCACGCGACGGTCAGGCGGGCGGTGATGCTGTGATACTGTGCCAGCGTGTTGGGGTTGTTCCATTCCAGGATCGCGGTCATGGCGACGCCGCCCACGATCAGGATGGCGGTGCCGACCATCATCATCCGCGTGTGCAGCGACCAGCCGCGCCAGAATGCGCGCTGGTACAGGTCGGCGATGACGACGTAGCCGATGCCGCCCGCGATGAACAGGACCGGGATCACCACGTTGACCACCGGGTCCAGCGCGTATCCCGTCAGCCCCGGAGAGAAGGTCGAGAAGCCCGCGTTGTTGAACGCCGAGACGGAATGGAAGATCGCATGCCACAGCCCCGGGCCCAGCCCGTGATGGGGCATGAAGGACAGGCACAGCAGCATCGCGCCCGCGACCTCGGCCATGACAACGATGCGCAGGATGGTCCAGACCAGCCGCGTCAGCTTGCCGTACGAGGTCTGGTTCAGATCCTCGCGCAGATAGGTGCCCTGGGTGATGCCCAGGGGGCGGCCCAGGGCTGACCAGATCAGCACCGCGAAGGTCATCAGGCCCAGCCCACCCAGCTGGATCAGCACCGCGATGACCAGCTGTCCCCAGAACGCATAGACCAGTTCGGTGTCGACGACGTTCAGCCCGGTCACCGTCACCGCCGAGGTCGAGGTGAACAGCGCATCCGACAGCGTGATCGGCGTGTGCGTCATCGGCGGCAGCATCAGCAGCAGGCCGCCCACCGCGATCAGGGTCAGGTACCCCACCGCCAGCACGGCCGGCGGCGGCGTGCGCGCCAGCCAGCGCCGCAGCGCCGAGGGGCGGGGCCGCTTCACAGCCGGTCGCCGAAACCGGTCAGGTCGACCCGCTTGCCCAGCAGCAGCAGGCGGTCGTTGGCCTGCAGGACCGGGTCCTCTCCGCGGATGTCGCGATATTCGGTGCCGCGCATCATGCCCAGGATCTCGATCCCCGGGCCGGGGTTCAGCTGCGACAGGGTGCGGCCGGACAGGCGGTGCGGGATCATCAGGTTCACCACCGAATAGCCGTTGCCCAGGCTGACATAGTCCTGGACCGCCGGGTTGTTCAGCATCTGCGCGGTGTGGCGGCCCATCTCCAGCCCCGGCATGACGACGCGGTCGGCGCCGATCTTGGACAGGATGCGGTGATGGGTGCGGTTGTCGGCCTTGGCCCAGACCGTCCCCACGCCGACCAGCCGCAGGTTCATCGCGGCGATCACGTTGCTTTCCAGGTTGTTGCCGATCGACACCAGCCCCACGTCATAGCGATCGACGCCCGCCTCGCGCAGCGCGCCTTCGTCGGTGGCGTCCAGGATCAGCGACGCGGGCAGCTGTTCGGCCAGCGCCGCCACCCGCCGCGGGTCCTTGTCGATGCCCATGACCTGGTTGCCGAAGCGCGCCAGTTCGGCGGCCACGACGCTGCCGAAGGCGCCAAGCCCGATCACGACAAAGCTGCGGTTCACTTTTCCCATCGGGTCCTCGCCACGGCGCAAAACGCGAATGCTTGGTCACGGTCGCCGGCAAAGTCAACGGTCGGGCCGGGCGGGCCGGCGGGAACCAAATGTCCGGCAGTGGCCTTTCTGACTGAAATGTGAGAAGGAGTGAACCTCCGCGGCGGATTTCCGCCAAGGGTCCAAGGACCTGCCACCCGTTCGAGACCAAATCTGAAAGGGACAGATGTCACAAACACCACCGAAAGGTCCGGGAACGCCGGGCACCCCCCGCGACCGGACGCGCGAACAGGACGCCCTGAGCGGCCGTTACCCGCCCCATGCCCCCAAGGCCCCGCCGCCCAAGGCAGAGCCTGCACCCGCCCCCGATGACGGCATCGAGCCGCTGCCCGAGCCCGAAGGCCCGACAGAGATCATCGAGACCGACTATACCATCGGTCAGGACAACATCGAGCATCAGGGCAAGGTGCCCTTTGACATCCACAACCCGGTCTTCGGCATCTCTGCCGCGGCGGTGGTGCTGTTCACCGTCGCCACGCTGATGTTTCCCGGCCAGCTGGAACCCCTGTTCGGGGGCATCCGCGACGGGCTGACATCGAACCTGGACTGGTTCTTCATGCTGGCCGGCAACGTCTTCGTGCTGTTGTGCCTGGCGCTGATCGTGTCGCCGCTTGGCCGGATCCGTCTTGGCGGACCCGAAGCCACGCCCGATTTCAGCCTGACCGGCTGGTTCGCGATGCTGTTTGCGGCGGGCATGGGCATCGGCCTGATGTTCTATGGGGTCAGCGAACCGCTGGGCCATTTCGAGGCCGCGCTGGGCGGTCCGGTGACCGAGGGGGGCGTGCGCACCGACTGGGCCCCGCTGGGCGGCGCCGTAGACGACCCCGAGGCCGCGCGCCGCATCGGCATGGCCGCGACGATCTTCCACTGGGGTCTGCACCCTTGGGCGATCTATGCGGTGGTGGCGCTGGCACTGGGCCTGTTCGCCTATAACAAAGGGCTGCCGCTGACGCTGCGTTCGGTCTTCTATCCGATCTTCGGCGAACGGATCTGGGGCTGGCCGGGCCACGTCATCGACATCCTGGCGGTGCTGGCCACGATCTTCGGCCTTGCGACCTCGCTGGGTCTGGGCGCGGAACAGGCGATGGCCGGGCTGGCCTATCTGTTCGGGTTCCAGAACACCGGCCTGAACAAGATCCTGCTGATCGTCGGCATCACCTTCGTCGCCGGGGCCTCGGTCGTCCTGGGCGTGGAAAAGGGCGTCAAGCGCCTGTCCGAGCTGAACATGATCCTGGCCATCGTGCTGCTGATCTTCGTCATCGCGGTGGGCCCGACCATGGCCATCCTGGGCGGCTTCTTCAGCAACCTGGGCGCCTATGGTGCGGAACTGATCCCGCTGTCGAACCCCTTCGGTCGCACGGACGACAACTTCCGCCACGGCTGGACCGCGTTCTATTGGGCATGGTGGATCAGCTGGTCGCCCTTCGTCGGCATGTTCATCGCCCGCGTCAGCCGCGGCCGCACCGTGCGGCAGTTCCTGATCGCGGTGCTGATCGTGCCGTCGCTGATCTCGATCCTGTGGATGACGGCGCTTGGCGGAACGGCGATCGACCTGACCGTCAGCGGTTTCTCGGGCATCCTGGATGCGCCGCTGGAACTGGAGCTGTTTACCATGCTGGGGCAGCTGCCCCTGGCCTCCATCACCTCGCTGGTGGGGATCGTGCTGGTGATCGTGTTCTTCGTGACCTCGTCGGACAGCGGATCGCTGGTCATCGACACGATCGCGGCGGGTGGCAAGATCAACGCCCCCGTCCCGCAGCGCATCTTCTGGGTCGCCATCGAAGGGGCGGTCGCCATCGCCCTGCTGGTGGGCGGCGGCCTGGTCGCGTTGCAGGCGATGGCGGTGTCGACGGGCTTTCCCTTCGCCATCGTGCTGCTGGGCGCGTGCTATGCCTTGGTCAAGGGCCTGATGGCCGAGCATCGAGAGCTGCGCTGACCCCTGGATAATCGAAAGGAACGGGCGGGTTTTCCCGCCCGTTCTTGTCTTACCGGGCCCGCAATGCGAAAACGTCTTTCAGACGCCACCAAAGGACCCGCGCCATGAGCGACATCACTGCCAGCGAACGCAGGCTGCGCGCCGCGCTTGACCGGATGGACAAGATGCTTGACGTGCCCCCACGTCCGGCCGAAGCGGCGGCACCAGCCCCGTCCAGCGCCGCCGATGACGGCGCCCTGGCCGAGTTGCAGGCCCGTCTAGACGCCGCGACGGAACAGGCCGCGAGCCTGTCCGCCGCCAACGAGGAACTGATCACCGCCAACCGCGACCTTCTGGAGGCGCAGGAGACCGGCGGCATCGGGGCCGACGAACAGATGGCCGCCCTGCAGGCCGAACTGTCCGCCCTGCGCGCCGCCCGCGCCGCCGAGATGGCGCAGATGAGCGAGATCATGGCAGAGCTGGAGCGCCTGCTGGCCGACGAACCGCCGATCCTGGACGGCGCCGTGCCGGACGAGGTCGGGGGCGATGCGGGCGGTCTGCCCGAGGATCTGCCGCCCAACCACGAGGAGCGCTGACATGGCCGAGGTCGAATTCACCATCGGACACAAGGAATACCGCGTCGGCGCCGCCGATGGCGAGGAACGCCTGCTGCAACGCGCCGCCGCCATCCTGGACGGAGAGGCGCGCCAGATCCTGGAACAGGCCGGTCGCGTCCCCGAGCCGCGCCTGCTGCTGTTGGCCGGGCTGATGCTGGCCGACCGTTTCGCCACGCTGGAGGATCGCGCCGAAAAGGCCGAACGCCACATCAATCGGCTGCAGCAGAACCCGCCCCGCGTCGAGGTTCCGGTGATTCCCTCTGACCTGCGCGAGGCGATGGCCGAACTGGCCGCCCGCGCCGAATCGCTGGCCGACCGGCTGGAGGAGCAGCGGCAGGATTAACCTGCCGTTAACCTTGCCGGGCGATGATGGGCATGATGCGCATGACCGCCCCCCTTGCCCTGATGCTGGCCCTGTCGGGCTGCACCACCCCGTCGCCCGGCTTTCTGGCCGCCGCACGTCAGGACGTGACGGTCGACGGCATGCGCTTTGCCGTCTATCCCCGCGGGACCGAGGCGCAGGTGATCAGGCTGGACCGCCTGCGCCGCGCCGATCGCTTCCGTATGCCCGACCTGATGATGCGCGCGGCCGCGCAGGCCACCGGATGCCGGCCCATCGACAACAGCCTGACGCCGCAGGGCGGCCCCCATTCGGCCGTCGCACTGGTCGATCTGCGCTGCTAGCGGCCGTTGCCCAGAAAGCTGACCAGCGTTTCGGCCACGGCCTCGGGCGCGTCGGCATGCAGCCAGTGCCCGGCATCCTTCAGCGTGACGATGCGCACCTGCGGGAAATGGGCGCGCAGGGCGGCCTCTCCGGCATCGGCGACATAATCGGACCGGGCCCCGCGCAGGGCCATGACCTTGCCGGGAAAGCTGCCTTGCGGCAGGTCGTCGGGCCAGCCCACGATCTGCGGCATCGCCGCGCGCAGCGCGGGCAGGTTAAGCTTCCACGCGGGCGGCGTGGCCTTGAGGTCCAGGTTCTGCAGCAGGAACGCCCGCACGCCCGGTTCGGGCACGTCCGCGGCCATCGCCGCATCGGCCTGGCTGCGACGGGTGATCGCGGACAGATCCAGCGCCTCCATCGCGTCGATATAGCGGGTCTGGTCGTGGTCATAGGCGACGGGCGCGATGTCCATGATCACCAGCCGCCGCACCAGGTCGGGCTGCGTCAGCGCCAGGACCATCGCCGCCTTGCCGCCCATCGAATGGCCCCTGGCCGTACAGTCCGTGCACCAGCAGGACGGGAAGGGCACCTTCGGGGCCCGCGGCGGTGTGATTCAGCTTCATTCGGGCAGCTTACGGCGTCTGGCGCGCGGCTGCCATCCCGTCTATCCTGACCCGATGATGCGCAAGGGTCACAGCTTCGAAGACATTCCCGTCATGGCCGACGAGATCGCGGTCCTGATCGCGTCCCGGTTCGGCGGCGCCCGGCGCGGCGAACGGCCGCCGCTCTCGGTGATGCTGAACCGCCGCGGGGGGGCGCTGCCGGCGCGCCTGCGCCGTCGTGCGGCCCGCCTGGCCGAGGCCGACCGCCTGTCGTCCCAGCCCAAGGTCGCGCGGCAGCTGCCCGCCGAGCGTCTGGCGCGCGATCACGCGGCGCTGGCCGCGCATCTGCGCCCCTTGGGCGAGATCACCCGCTGGCAGGGCAGGGCGGTCAGCTTTGGCGCCTCGGTCGCCTTCGGGGTGCTGGTGGTGGCCGCGCTGGCGATCTGGGTCTCGGTTCAGCGCGGGCTGCTGTGATGCCTTGCACATGATGCAAGGCTGACCTGTCCGCGCAGGGCTTGCCAAAACCGGCCCAAGCTGGTGTGAGGGCTAACACCCCCGTCCCAGGAATTCCGCATGACCTCTACCCCTGATTTTCGCGCCGCGATCCTGGCGCTGGCGCTTGGCGCGTTCGCCATCGGCACGTCCGAATTCGCGGCCATGGGCCTGCTGCCCTATTTCGCCGCCGACCTGGCCCTGACCGAACCGCAGGCCGGGCACGTCATCAGCGCCTATGCCCTTGGCGTCGTGGTCGGCGCGCCGGTCACCGCGATGCTGGGCGCGCGGCTGCCGCGCAGGCGCTATCTGGCGGCGCTGATGGCCTTTTACGGCGTCGTGAACCTGCTGGCGGCCTTCATGCCGGGGCTGGCGACGCTGGTCGGGGTGCGGTTCCTGGCCGGCCTGCCGCATGGCGGCTTTCTGGGCGTCGCGATGCTTTACGCAGCTGACGCGCTGCCCGTGGGACAGCGGGCCCGGGGCGCGGCACGGGTGCTGCTGGGGCTGACCATCGCCAACATCGTCGGCGTGCCGCTGGCGGGCTGGATGGGGCAAAGCATCGGCTGGCGGTGGGGCTTTGCGCTGCCCGGCGTGATCGCGCTGCTGTCGGCGTGGCTGATCCTGCGCGTGGCGCCGCGCGTCGGTGGCAATCCCGACGCCCGCCCGTGGGACGAACTGGCGGCGCTGCGCAACCCGCGCGTCCTGTGGGTGCTGGCCGTGGGGGCCATCGGGTTCGGCGGGCTGTTCGCGGTCTATGCCTTCCTGACGGCGGCGATCCTGGCCACCACCGACGCGCCGGGATACGTGATCCCGCTGACGCTGGCGGCCTTTGGCGTGGGCGGCACCCTGGGCACCTGGGGCGCCGGCCGCCTGACCGAGATCCTGGGCATCGACCGTGCGGCATTCGCCAGCCTGGCCGCGATGGCCGCGACCCAGGGGTTCGCAGCCCTGGTCGTGGGCAGCTGGCCGCTGATGGTGCTGTCGTCCTTCCTGATCGCCGCCGGTGCGGGGCTGGTCATTCCGCTGCAGACGCGGCTGATGGACGTGGCGGGGTCGGCCCAGAACATGGCGGCGGCGATGAATCACGCGGCCTTCAACGCGGCCAACGCGCTTGGGCCCTTCCTGGCCGGGCTGGCGCTGGCGGCCGGATGGGGCTGGCGCGCGCCGGGGCTGGTGGGCGTGGCGCTTACCGCCGCGGGGGCGGTGGTGCTGACGATCGCTGTCCGACAGGACCGGAAAGCCCGGCGGACAGCATCGGGGGCGGCAGTGACCGCAGGATGACCTGGCGCGAGGTGGACGCGAATTCGCGCCGCCACGTGACCCACAGCACGATCGCCGTGCCCAGCATCAGCGTCCAGGCGCCGGTCAGCCAGCCAAGCGCGCCAAGCGCGAAATAGACGCTGCGCAGCCCGGCGTTGAAGCTGCGGGCGGCGGTGATGTTCAGATCGGCCGCCTGCATGGCGCGGTCCATCGTCTCGGGGTGGTCGGCGCGGTTCGGGACCGCCGCCATCATCACCGCGCAATAGCCGAACAGCCGGTGCGCCCAGACGAACTTGAGGAACGCGTTCACCACGAAGAACATCGGCACCAGCAGGCGCAGTTCCCACCCCGTGCCGGCGGTGGGCGTCAGCTCCAGCCCGCTGGCGACGCTGCGCAGCCGCTCGCCGTTGCCGATCAGCGCCAGCAGGCCGCCCGTGGCGATCATGCAGGCGCTGGCAAAGAACGCCGTCCCCTCGCGCAGGCTGGCCAGGATGTTGCCGTCGAAGATGCGCGGGTCGCGCTCGACGAAATGGCGCATCCATTCCCGGCGATAGCGCGTCATCAGCACCGAAACCGACGGCCGCCCCGCCGGCGGGCGTTCGGTGAACCAGCCGATCCCCAGCCAGGCGACGAACAGGAACGCCAGCGCGGCCATGTCGCGCAGGGCCATCGGAGCGGCGGAAATCTGGTCCAGCAGGTTCATGCCGCGACATTAGGGCCGGACGTCGCGCCTTGAAACCCCCCGTGACGCGGCATACCGTCGGGACGACAGGCAGGGAGGAGAACCGGCCATGATGCAGATGCCCCCACCCGACGCGTCCATCCTGGCGCGCAGGCAGGCGATCACCCAGGCGTTGCGGCAGGCGCTGCCCGACGCGGTCATCGACGATCCGGCGGAAACGCGGGCCTATGAATGCGATGCGCTGTCGGCCTATCGCTGCGCGCCGCTGGCCGTGGTCCTGCCCCGCAGCACCGAGGAGGTGTCGCGCCTGCTGCGCCTGTGCCACGACCTGCGCGTGCCGGTGGTGCCGCGTGGCGCGGGGACCAGCCTTGCGGGCGGGTCCATGCCCACCGCGGACGCGGTCGTCATCGGCCTGTCGCGCATGACCGACGTGCTGGAGATCGCCCCCGGCGATCGGCTGATCCGGGTCCAGGCGGGGCGCACGAACCTGTCGGTATCGGGTGCGGTGGACGGGCTGGGCTTCTTCTATGCGCCCGATCCGTCCAGCCAGCTGGCCTGCGCCATCGGCGGCAACATCGCCATGAATTCGGGCGGCGCGCATTGCCTCAAATACGGGGTCACCACCAACAACCTCCTGGGCGTCACGGTCGTGCTGATGGACGGGTCTGTCGTGCATCTGGGCGGCCCGATGGGCGAGGGGCCGGGGCTTGATCTTCTGGGCGTCGTCTGCGGGTCCGAGGGCCAACTGGGCATCGTGACCGAGGCGACCCTGCGCATCCTGCCCAAGCCCGCAGGCGCGCGGCCCGCGCTGATCGGCTTTGCCGCAGCCGAGACCGCGGGCGCCTGCGTCGCCGCGATCATCCGCGCGGGCATCATCCCGGTCGCGATCGAGTTCATGGACGCCCCCTGCATCAAGGCGACCGAGGAGTTTTCGGGCGCGGGCTATCCCGACTGCGAGGCGTTGCTGATCGTCGAGGTTGAGGGCACGGGCCCCGAGATCGACGAACAGCTGACCCTGATCCGCGACATCGCCATGACCTTCGACCCGGTCGAGTTCCGCGAGAGCCGGTCCGACGACGAATCCGCCCGCATCTGGAAGGGCCGGAAATCGGCCTTTGGCGCGATGGGCAGCATGGGCGACTATATCTGCCTGGACGGGACGATCCCGGTGACGGCCCTGCCCACGGTCCTGGCGGGCATCGGCGATCTGTCGCGGCAATACGGGCTGGCCGTGTCGAACGTGTTCCACGCGGGCGACGGCAACATGCATCCCCTGATCATCTATGACGCGAACAAGCCGGGCGACCTGGACCTGGCCGAGGCGCTTGGCGCCGACATCCTGCGGCTGTGCATCAAGGTCGGCGGCTGCCTGACCGGCGAACATGGCGTGGGCATCGAAAAGAGAGACCTGATGAGCGAACAGTTCGCCCCCAACGACCTCGAGGCGCAGATGCTGGTCAAGGATGCGTTCGATCCACACTGGCTGTTGAACGCGGCCAAGGTCTTTCCCCTGGACGTCAGCGCCCCGCGCCGCGACCGCCGCCTGAACCGGCCCGCCGATGCAGCCTGAGACCGAGGGCCAGCTGGCCCAGATGATCCGCGACGCCCGCGGCCCGATCGCCGTGACCGGTGGCGCCACGCGCCTGTGGCCCGGAGAGGGGCAGGGGGACCGGATCGACACGACCGCCCTGACTGGCGTGACGCTGTACGAACCCGAGGCGCTGACGCTGGTCGTCCGTGCGGGCACCCCGGTGGAGGAAGTGCGCCAGACCTTGGCCGCCGAAGGCCAGATGCTGGGGTTCGAACCACCGGTCACGACCGGCTCGACTATCGGTGGCGTGGCTGCGACGAATGCCAGCGGCCCGCGCCGGGTTCAGGCCGGGGCCGCGCGCGACGCGATGATCGGCGTCCGCTTCGTGGACGGGCAGGGCCAGATCGTCAGCAATGGCGGGCGGGTGATGAAGAATGTCACCGGCTATGACCTGGTCAAGCTGATGGCCGGCAGCCGGGGCACCTTGGGCGCGCTGACCGAGATCAGCTTTCGCACGGCCCCCATCCCGCCCGTGACCGCGACCCTGGCTTTGCCGGACCTGGACGCCGCGGCGGCCATCCCGGCCCTGTCCAGCGCGCTTGGCGGCCCCTTCGATGTGTCCGGAGCGGCGTGGCTGCCCGGCCACGGCGCGCTGATCCGGGTCGAGGGGCTGGCGGCATCGGTCAAGGCACGCGCGGCGGACCTGACCGCGCGCCTGTCCGCCTTCGGTACCGTGCAGGAGGGCGACCCGGAGGCCTGGGATCTGCTGTGCCGGACCAGCCACCACCCCGACCTGGACACCTGGCGCATCACCTGTCGGCCAAGCGAGGCGCCGGCCCTGCTGGCGCGCCTGCCGGAACCCCGGTCGCTGGACTGGGGCGGGGCGTTGATCTGCCTGATGCAGACCCATTTCTCGCCCGAACAGCTGTCCGACCCGCTGACCGCGCGGTCGAACAAGATCCTGCGGACCTGCGTGCATTGTGGCTTTTGCACGGCGACCTGCCCGACCTATCAGGTCTTGGGGGACGAGTTGGACAGCCCCCGCGGCCGTATCTACCTGATCAAGGAGATGCTGGAATCCGGCCGGCCGGCGGACGAAAAGACGGTCAAGCATATCGACCGCTGCCTGGGCTGCCTGTCCTGCATGACGACCTGTCCGTCGGGCGTGCATTACGGTCACCTGCTGGAACATGCACGAGAGCATATCGAGGAGACCTATCGCCGTCCCGTCGCTGACCGCTTCCTGCGGTGGGTGCTGAAATTCGTGCTGCCGCACCCGGGCCGGTTCCGGCTGGCGCTGATGGGGGCGCGGATCGCGCGGCCCTTCAAGGGGCTGATGCCGGACCGCCGCCTGCGCGCGATGCTGGACATGGCGCCAAAGTCGATCCCCCCGGTCAGCCGAAACGACGACGGCCAGACCTTCCCGGCGCAGGGCACCCGTCGCGCGCGGGTCGCGCTGATGGTCGGCTGCGCGCAGCGGGCGCTGAACACTGACATCAACGATGCCACCATCCGCCTGCTGCAGCGCGCGGGGGTCGAAGTCGTGATCCCGCAGGATTTCGGCTGCTGCGGCGCGCTGACCCTGCATATGGGGCAGGAGGCCGACGGCAAGGCGCGGGCCCGCGACAGCATCCGCCGCCTGCTGGCGGCCGAGGAGGGGGGCGCGCTGGACGCGGTGATCATCAACACCTCGGGCTGCGGGACGACGATCAAGGATTACGGCCACCTGTTCAAGGGCGACCCGATGGAGGCCGAGGCGCGGCGCGTGGCGGGCTTGGCCCGTGACGTGACCGAGTTCCTGGTGGGCTTGGGCCTGCCCGCGCGGTCGGGCGATCAGGGGCAGGGGATGCGCGTCGCCTATCATTCCGCCTGCTCGCTGCAGCACGGCCAGCAGATCAAGGCGGCGCCCAAGGACCTGCTGTCTGGCATGGGCTTCACCGTGCTGGAGCCTGCGAACCCGCATCTGTGCTGCGGCTCGGCGGGCACCTACAACCTGTTGCAGCCCGAACTGTCGTCCGAGCTGAAGGCGCGCAAGGTCGAGACGCTGGAGGCGGTCGCGCCCGAGGTGATCGCGGCGGGCAATATCGGCTGCATGATGCAGATCGGCGGCGGCACGCAGGTGCCGGTGGTGCATACGGTCGAGCTGCTGGACTGGGCCACGGGCGGGCCGAAACCGGCCGCATTGGGGGCTTGAAACGCGGTTCGGGCGATCTAGATTCAGGAAACCGGCGGCCATGACGGCGTCGGTTTCCCTGCCCGCCCGGTTTCGGGGGGCTACTCTGACATCGCTTTGAACAGGATGTGACACATGCGTAATTTCGACCTGACCCCGCTGTACCGGGCTTCCGTCGGCTTCGACCGTCTGGCCGATGTCATGGACCGCGCCATGACCGCCGACGTGGCCAGCACGACCTATCCCCCCTACAACATCGAGAAGACCGGCGAGGACGCCTATCGCATCTCGATCGCGGTGGCCGGCTTTGCCGCCGACGACCTGAACGTCGAGGTCCGCGACGGCGCCGTGATCGTGTCGGCCCGCAAGGCGGACGAGGACGAGGGCCGGACCTTCCTGCATCGCGGCATCGCCACGCGTGCGTTCGAGCGCAAGTTCACGCTGGCCGACCATGTCCGCGTCGATGGCGCCAGCCATGTCGATGGGATGCTGCATATCGACCTGGTCCGCGAGATCCCCGAGGCGCTGAAGCCCCGCCGGATCGAGATCGCCAAGACCCCGGCACGTGTCGGCAAGCTGGACGCCTGATCGCGTCCCGCGACGGCCGGGGGGCCAGCCCCCCGGACCCCCGTCCGCCCAAGATCCGATGGAAAGGCCGCGTCCCCCGACGCGGCCTTTTGTCGTTACAGCCTGCGGCGCGCGCGCAAGGCGGCGGTGATGGTGCCGTCGTCGAGGTAATCCAGCTCTCCGCCGATGGGCACGCCCTGGGCCAAGCCCGTCACCGTCACGGGCGACCCCTCCAGCGCATCGGCGATGTAATGGGCGGTGGTCTGACCGTCGACGGTGGCGTTCAGCGCCAGGATCACCTCGGTGATGCTTTCGTCGTCAATGCGCGCCAGAAGGGTGGGGATCCCCAGGTCCTCCGGTCCCACATCGTCCAGCGCCGACAGCGTGCCGCCTAGCACGTGATAGCGGCCGCGAAAGGCCCGGCCGCGTTCCAGTGCCCACAGGTCGGCCACGTCCTGAACCACGCAGATCTCTCCGGTCGCGCGGGCCGGATCGGTGCAGATCGCGCATTCGTCACGGTCGGTGATGTTGCCGCAGACCACGCATTCGCGCGAGTTCTGCGCCACCCGGTCCAGCAGTTGCGACAGCTGCACCATCTGCTGGCTGCGCCGGCGCACCAGCTGCAGCACGATGCGGCGGGCGGATCGCGGGCCCAGCCCAGGCAGCCGCGCCATCAGCGCGATCAGCGCCTGGATGTCGTCGCTGCCCTGCTCCATGCCGCTCAGAAGGGCAGCTTCATGCCGGGGGGCAGCCCCAGGCCTTCGGTCATGCGCGACATCTCGGCCTGCATCTTCTCCTCGGCGGCGCGTTGGGCGTCCTTGATGGCGGCCAGGATCAGGTCCTCGACCACCTCCTTCTCCGACGGCACGAAGATCGACGGGTCGATCTCCAGCGCGGTCAACTCGCCCTTGGCGGTGCAGGTCGCGCGTACCAGGCCCGCGCCGGATTCGCCGGTCACGGTGATGCGGGCCATGTCCTCCTGCATCTGGCCCATCTTGTCCTGCATGTCCTTGGCGGCCTTCATCATCTTGGCCATGTCGCCAAAGCCGCCCAATCCCTTGATCATCGTTCAGTCCTCATCCTCGAAGGGGTCCCATTCCTCAACCTCGGCCACCGGGCCTTCGGTTCCGTCATGGGGATTGGCCGCACCCTCGGGCAGGTCGGCGACCTGGGCCTCCGGGGCGACGCGGGTGATGCCGGTCAGGGTCGCGCCGGGAAAGGCGGCCAGCACCTGCTGCACGATGGGCAGGGCCAGGGCGCGGTCGCGGTCGGCACGGGCCTGCGCCTCGCGGGTTTCGGCGATGGTGGGGGCGCCGGCCTCGTTCGTGATGGTGACGGCCCACCGCTGTCCGGCGGTCCAGCCGCGCAGGCGCTCGGCCAGCCGCTGCGCCAGATCGGCGGGCGGGTTGTCGCGGGGCTGATACTCGATCCGCCCGGGGCTGTAGCGCACCAGCGACACGTGGCGTTCCACCAAGACCAGCAGCGTCATGTCGCGCATCCGGGTGATCAGCTCGATGACGGACGCGAAATCGGGATAGCTCTCGACCAGTTCGGGCGTCACGGCCAGGGCGTGGGCCGCGGCGCCGTGCGCCTGGACCGCCGGCGCGGGGCGGGCGCGGCGCATCGCCTGCGGGGCTTGGGCCGCGGGCGCGCCCGCCACCGAAGGTCCGCGCGCGAACTCTCCTGCCGTCTGTGCCTGCTGGACGCGGCGGATCAGCGCCTCGGGGTCGGGCAGGTCGGCGACATGGGTCAGGCGGATGATCGCCATCTCGGCGGCCATCATCGCGTTGGGCGCGGCGGACACCTCCTCCAGCGCCTTCAGCAGCAGCTGCCACATCCGTGACATGACCCGCATCGGCAGCCGGTCGGCCAGGTCCTTGCCTCGTGACCGTTCGTCCGGAGAGATCGTCGGATCCTCCAGCGCGTCCGGCGTGATCTTCACGACGGAAATCCAGTGCACGATCTCGGCCATGTCGCGCAGCACCGCGACCGGATCGGCGCCATCGGCATATTGCGACTGCAGCTCGGTCAGCGCCGATGCAGCGTCGCCGCGCATCACCATCTCGAACAGGTCGATCACGCGGCCGCGGTCGGCCAGGCCCAGCATCGCACGCACCTGGTCTGCGGTGGTCTCGCCCGCGCCATGGCTGATCGACTGGTCCAGCAGGCTGGTCGCATCGCGGGCCGACCCTTCGGCGGCGCGGGTGATCAGCGCCAGCGCGTCGTCGGTGATCGTCGCACCCTCAGCCGCGGCGATCCGGCGCAGCAGGGCGATCATCACCTCGGGCTCGATCCGGCGCAGGTCGAAGCGCTGGCAGCGTGACAGGACGGTCACCGGCACCTTGCGGATCTCGGTCGTGGCAAAGATGAACTTCACATGCGGGGGCGGCTCCTCCAGCGTCTTCAACAGCGCGTTGAACGCGCTGGTCGACAGCATGTGGACCTCGTCGATGATGTAGATCTTGTAGCGCGCGGACGCGGCCCGGTAATGCACCGATTCGATGATCTCGCGGATGTCGCCCACGCCGGTGCGGGACGCGGCATCCATCTCCATCACGTCGACATGGCGGCCTTCGGCGATCGCCACGCAATGCTCGCACACGCCGCAGGGTTCGGTCGTGGGGCCGCCCTGGCCATCTGGGCCAATGCAGTTCATGCCCTTGGCGATGATGCGCGCGGTGGTCGTCTTTCCGGTGCCGCGGATGCCCGTCATGATGAAGGCCTGCGCGATGCGGTCGGCGGCGAACGCGTTCTTCAGCGTGCGGACCATCGCGTCCTGTCCGACCAGGTCGGCGAACGTTTCGGGCCGGTATTTCCGGGCCAGAACCTGGTAGGCGGGCTTGGTGTCGGTCATCGATCCCTCGGGCACAGCGCCACCTTAGCGGGGCGCCGCGGGGGCCACAACCGTGTCAGGCAGCCAGCAGGCCGATGCCCCGGGCGCCCGCGATCAGGTCGGTCGCCAGAAAGTCAGCGTTCTCTCCCGACAGGGGCACCATGTCGGGCACCTGCACGACCGTCATCCCGGCCGCGCGTGCGGCGATGGCGCCGACATCGCTGTCCTCGAAGGCCAGGCAGCGGGCAGGCTCGATCCCAAGCCGCCGGGCCGCCAGCAGATAGACGTCGGGGGCGGGCTTGGGGCTGGGCACGTCGCTGCGCGTCACCACGATGTCAAAGCTGTCGGTCAGCCCCGCCGCCGCCAGCTTTTCCCGGGCCTGATCGCCGGTGCTGGAGGTCGCGATGGCAAAGGGCAGTCCCGCCGCCCGCAGCGCGTCTAGCAGCGTGTGGACATGCGGGCGCAGCGGGATGCCGTCGCGGTCGCGCCGTTCAATCATCGCCTCGGCCCACATCCGGTCCAGGTGCGGAAAGTCGAAATCCGCGCCCAGGTGGTCGCGCAGGATCCCGCGCGAGGTCGGCTCGTCGATGCCCACCAGCGATGCCAGCAGCCCGTCGGGGGCCACGCGCCCCATGCGGGCCAGCGCCGCCTCTCCGGTCTCGATGGTCATCTGTTCGGTGGCCAGCAGGGTGCCATCCAGATCAAAGATCACGGCATCGAAACGGCGGGCGGTCATGGGTCATCCTTTCAGGTCTGTCAGGCGCTAACATGGCGATTTGCGCGGCGATCGGCAAGGCATGGCTGGGTTGCAGGCCGCGACGGGCCACCTAGGGCTGCGTCCAGGCCGGGGAATGGCAGGGGTGGTCGATCAGGGCGGTCAGTTCCTCGTCCAGGTGCAGCGCGGTGATCGACACGCCCGCCATGTCCAGCGAGGTGTAGTAATGTCCGATCAGCGTGCGATGCACCTGCACGCCCCGTGCGCGCAGACGTTCACGCAGCCGGCGGTTCAGGATGTACAGCTCCATCTTGGGCGTGCCGCCAAGCGAATTCACCAACAGGGCGACCCGGTCGCCCTCGGCGGGGCGCATCTCGTCCAGGATGCGGTCCACGATCAGGTCGGCGGCGCCGTCCGCGCTGGCCAGGGGCGCACGGGCGATGCCGCGTTCGCCATGCACGCCCACGCCGATCTCCATGTCACCTGCGCCAAGCCGAAAGCTGGGCTTCTGGCTGTCAACGGACGCGCCCGGTTCCAGCGCAATCCCCATCGTGTAGCAGCGCTGGTTGGCGCGCAGCGCCAGCCCCGCGCAGGTTTCCAGCGGCAGCATCCGGTCGCAGGCGGCCCCCGCGACCTTGAAGACGAAGACATTGCCCGCCACCCCGCGCCGCGCCGCCCGCGTGTCGACGGGGGCCGAGGCGATGTCGTCGGTGGTCACGATGGTGCGCACCGGCACGCCGCGGGCGGCGGCCATCTCGGCCGCCATCTCGAAGTTCATCAGATCGCCCGAGAAGTTGCCGAAGATGTGCAGAACGCCCGCCCCGCCATCTGCGGCCAGCGTCGCTGCCAGGATCGGGTCGGGCGGCGGTGCGGCAAAGACGTTGCCGATCGCCACCGCATCCGCCAGCCCGCGCCCGACATAGCCGAAGAACCCCGGCTCGTGCCCCGACCCGCCGCCGATGACCAGGCCGACCTTGCCCGCCCGGGGGGCGCCCGTGGCCCGCAGGGCGCGCGGCGCGCCGGTGATGGGGGCCAGCATGTCCTCATGCGCCAGCAGGGCGCCGGCCACCGTCTCGTTCACGGCGTCCTGGGGGCGGTTGATGAACTTCTTGACCCGCAGGCGTTCGGGTAGGGGCTGGGGCATCTGGTCGCGGCGCCGCGCGGGCGTGTCGTCATGCCCTTCGGAGGTCAGGATGGCGCGGGCGGTGTCGGCATCGGTCACCATCACGTTGATGTAGTTCCCGCGCAGCGCGGCCAGGATCGCCTGGACCTTGTCCATGCCGCCTGCAACGCCGATCCGGCAGGGGACGGACCGCAGGCCGCCCAGGTCGATGCCGATGGTCCGCCCCTCCAGCGGGCCGTCGACGGGCTGGCCCTGGGCGTCGATCAGCCGCCCCGCGATGCTGCCCACCGCGGCGTGGTAATGGGCGTGCATGGCCACGTCGTCGAAAAAGCCGCTGCTGTGGATGGTGCTTTCCGGCCGCAGCGAGGAAATGCCCAGCACGATCCGGTTGGCCTGCGCCAGCACCGCCATCTGTTCTGCCACCACCGGCTCTCGCAGCAGCAGCGCGCGCATGTCGGGCGATGACACGATCGCCGGGGCCGAGATCGGGATGCACCGCGCGCCCATCGATTCTGCCAGCCGCGTCGCGCAGGCTTCGGGCGTCCAGGGGATCTTGGCGGTGGTGCCGCCCGTCGCCTGCACCACGCGCAGGTCCTGCAGCCCGGCGCGGTCGACGCGGCTGGCCATCGACAGGACGGTCCGTCCCCAGGTCACCGCGATGGTGTCGGCCGACCGCGCCAGCCGCGACAGCACCTGCGCCGCGGCCGCGCCAAGCCGGTCGATCAGCGGGCTGTCGCCGCCTTCGGACGGGATCACCAGGCAGTCGGTCAGGCCGAAATGGTCCTGCATCGCCTGCGCCAGGCTCAGCGCGCGGAACCGTTCGGGGTCGATTTCGATCGAGACGATGCCGCGGGTGCGCGCATCCGCCAGATAGGCGTTCACCGAGGCGCGGGACACGCCCATCTGTGTGGCGATGTCGCCCTGGGTCAGGCCCTCCTGGTAATACAGCCAAGACGCCCACAGCAGCGGGTCCTCGCCAAAGCGCAGGGGCTGGCGGGGGGTGGTGGTCATGGGCGCGACCCCTCCGCGCGGCGCCGGGCCCAGTGCGCGAGGCTGTCCAGCAGCGCCGCGGCCGATACCGCGCCGGGGTCCAGATGGCCCACGCTGCGCGGTCCAAGGCGGGCGGCGCGGCCGCGGCTGGCCATCATCGCGCGCGTCGCCTGTGCGCCGTCGGCTGCGGCACGAGCCGCGGCGGCCAGCACCTCGGTCGCGGGCTGGCCCGCCTGCAGGCCCGCGCGGGCGGCATGGGCGGCAGGCGCCCAAGCATCGACCATGGTCTTGTCGCCGGGCTTGCCCTGGCCGCGGGTGGCGATCCCCTCGGCCATCGCGACGATGACCTCTGGCAGGCGGGACAGGGGCACCTGCGTCTCGGCGCCAAGCGCCGAGGCGGCGCGCAGCAGGGCGCTGGCATAAAGCGGGCCGGTCGTGGCGCCCACCGCGTTGTGCAGGGACGACGCGGCCAGCGTCAGCCCCTGTGCCAGCGTCTGGTCCGCCTCGCCCGCCTCGCTCAGGGCGCGCGCCGCGGCGGCAAAGCCCCCGGCCATCGCCACGCCGTGATCGGCATCGCCGATCTCTCCGTCCAGTTCGGCCAGATAGGATTGTTCCGCGGCCATGCGCTCGGCCAGGCTGCGGAACAGGTCGGTCAGATCATGGCGCGAAAACGTCTGCATGTCGGACCTCATTGGCACGGCCCGCCGCAGGGTTGCAAGCGGTCCCGGAACGGCACGTCACGGCTGCGACAGGCGGCGTTCCACGCTGTCGGCCAGTGTCGTCAGGATCAGGCAGCAGGACGTCGCCCCGGCATCGGGCACCCCCCGCGACCGTTCGCCCAACCGCGCCGCGCGGCCCAGCTTGGCGACCATGTCGACGGTGCTGTCGCGCCCCTGCTGCGCCGCCCGCGCCATCGCCCGCAAGGAGGCGGCGAACCCGTCGGGTCGTGCCGCGTCGAAGGCCGCAATGGCCGGGTCCAGGCAGTCGATCAGGGTCTTGTCGCCGACCTTGGCGGCGCCGGTGGCGGTGACGGCGGACAGCCCGGCCTGCAGCATGGTCAGGAACCCGTCCGCGTCGATGGCGGCGCGGTCGCGGATGGTGCGGCCCATGTCGCGGAACATAAAACCGTAAAGCGGCCCCATCGATCCGCCGATCTCGGACATCAGCACGTCCGACAGCACCAGGAAGGCCCCGTCCAGCGGCTGGCCCGACAGGCGTTCGGCCGCGCGGCCAAAGCCCTTGGCCATGTTGATCCCGTGATCGCCGTCGCCGATCAGGCCGTCCACCTCGGACAGGTGCGCCTTCTTGGCGACGATCACCGCGGCCAGTTCCGCCACGATGTCGCCCGATTGCGCGACGGACAGGCGGGGATGGCCCGCGGCCTCGGGCGCGCGGGGGGCGGTGTCGGCGGCCGCGGCGGCGGCGCGGTGGCGCGGACCACCCGCCAGGGCGCCCACCGGCGCGGGCCGTGTGCCCGCGACGGTCAGGCCGGGCGCCGCGCAGTCCATGTCCAGCAGGTGCTTCAGGTCGTCGTCAAGCGCCATGACCGTTAGCGTGGCCCCCACCATCTCCAGCGAGGTGAAATAGTTTCCGACGAAGGCCCGGTGCACCCGCAGGCCCGCGCGTTCCAGCCCGACCTCGATCCGGTCGTACAGCACATAGAGCTCGTTCACGGGGGTCGCGCCCAGGCCCGAGACCAGCACCGCGACCTCGGTTCCGTCGGGCAGGGCGTGATCGTCCAGCACGATCCGGACCATGTCGTCGGCGACCTGGTCGGCGGTCTTCAGCGCTTCGACCCGTGTGCCGGGTTCGCCGTGATGGCCGATGCCGACCTCCATCGTGCCGGGCGCGATCTGGAAGTTCGGATGGCCCACCGCGGGCAGGGTGCAGGGGCCAAGGCCCACGCCCACCGACCGGCAGGCGTCGATCGCCCGCTGGGCCGCGGCCCGAACCTCGGCCAGGGTGCCGCCAAGCGCGGCCTTGGCGCCGCCGATCTTCCACATGAAGATCTCTCCGGCCACGCCGCGGCGCTTGGCGCGTTCGGATGCGGGGGCGGAACAGACGTCGTCATTGGCCACCACGGTCGCGACCTCGATCCCGTCCTCGGCCACCATGCCCGCGGCCATGCGCACGTTCATGTTGTCGCCCGCATAGTTGCCGTAGAGGACCGCGACCCCGGCACCGCCATCGGCGGCCCGGATCGCATCGGCAAAGCTTTTCGCGGTGGGTGACGAGAACAGCTCTCCGACGGCCACGGCATCGACCAGGTTGCGGCCCGCATAGCCGATGAAGGCCGGCTCATGCCCCGACCCGCCGCCGGTCACGATGCCGACCTTGCCGTCCTGGGGCGCAAAGCGCGACAGGACCACACGCGGGTTGGCCGGGTCCTTGCGCACCAGGTCGCGATGCGCCTTGATGAAGCCCGCCACCGTCTCGTCGACGATGTCGTCGGGGTCGTTGACGAAACGCTGCATCGCCTTGGTCGTCATGTCGTCCCCCATCATCGCACCGTGTATCCGCCGTCGACCAGCAGGTCGACGCCGTTGATCATCGCCGCCGCGTCCGATGCCAGGAACACCGCCGCAGCGGCGATCTCGTGGGGTTCGGCAAAGCGGCCGGCGGGGATCAGTGCCTTCATCGCCTCGCCCCTGGGGCCCTCCCAGGCCTTGCGGCCCAGATCGGTCATCACCACGGTCGGAGAGATGGAATTGACGGTGATCCCGTGCCCGCCCCATTCCAGCGCCAGCGTCTTGGTCACGCCGACGATGCCGAACTTCGACGCGCAATAGGCGACATGCCCCTCGATCGCGACCGAGCCTGCCTGGCTGGCCAGATTGATGATGCGCCCGCCCTTGGCCCGCGCGATCATCCCGCGCCCCACGGCCTGCGCCATCAGGAAGCTGCCGGTCAGGTTGACGGCGATGGTGCGCGTCCAGGCGCCGTCGCTCAGATCCTCGGCCGGGGCCAGGTCCACGATGCCCGCGGAATTGACCAGAATGTCGATGCCGTCAAAGGCCTGCGTCACCGCATCGACGGCCGCGCCGATGCTGGCCGCGTCGGTCACGTCGCAGGCAAAGGCCTGCGCGTCGGGCAGGGCGGCCGCGGCATTCGTCGCGGCGGCCAGGTTCATGTCCAGCAGCGCGACGCGCGCGCCCTGGGCGGCAAAGGCCTGCGCGATGGCGGCGCCGATGCCCGATCCGGCACCCGTCACCACGGCGGTCCGGCCGCCCAGGCTGAAATCAAGTGAAGCGGCCATCCGCAGTCCTTTCGTGGGTCAGGTGGCCCCTCCGGCAGGCGTGCCGCCGAAGGGGGTGGTCGTTACTGGCGCGTGGCCAGCAGTGCGTCGACGTTCTCGGCCGTCACCGGGGTCCAGGGCACGTTGTATTCCTTGTCCGCGCCGTTGTTCCACGGCATGTCGGGATACTGTTCCCAGATCGCCGACATGGGCTCATAGTCGGGCTTGACCGCCTTGATCGCCACGTCGATCGAGCCCAGGGCCTGGGCCTCGCCGTCCTGCAGGATCGAATCCATCTGGCCCGCCTTGACCGCGTTCAGCGCGTCGGTCACCCCGTCCACGCCCGCGATCGCGAAATCGGCCACGTCCATGCCGGCGGCCTTGATCGCCTCGATGGCACCCAGGGCCATCTCGTCGTTCTGGCCGATCACGCCCTTGATGTCGTTGCCATGCGCAGTCAGCCAGTTCTCCATCAGGGCCTGCGCCTCGGCGCGCGACCAGTTGCCGGTCTGGCGTTCCAAGATCTTAACGTCGGGGCATTCGGCCAGGGCCTTCTCGTTGCCCTCGCCGCGCTGGATTTCGCCGGACTGGCCGATCGGGCCCTCGATGATGACCACCGCACCCTGGCAGCCCATCTTGTCCAGGACGGCCTTGGCCTCCAGATAGCCGGCCTCGACGTCGTTCGATCCGACATAGGCGGTCAGCAGGTCGCTGTTGACCCGCGCGTTCGATCCGACGACGGGGATGCCCGCATCGACGGCCAGTTGGACGGCGGTGGCGCCGGCCTCGACGTCCATTGGCGCAAAGACGATCGCGTCGAAGCCTTGGGTGATCATCGTCTCGAACTGGTCCTGCTGCACCAGCGCGTCATAGCGGCCGTCAAAGATGGTCAGCTCGACCATGCCGGATTCGACCGCCGGGTGCTTTTCGCCCGCCGCCGACCACAGCTGCATGAACTCGGCATTCAGGCCATAGGCGGCCATGCCGATCTTGATCGGGTCGTCCTGCGCCTGCGCCGCGCCCAGACCCAGGCCAAGCGCCAATGCGCTGGCCGTCATCATTATCTTCGTCGTCATCTGGTTTCCTCCCTCGGTGACACCATGTCCCGGCACGCGCCGGATCTCAGTCTTCGGTCTTGCGGGACCGGTCCAGCATGACGGCGGCCACGATCAGCGCCCCCTTGATCACCTGCTGGTAATAGGATTCGACCCCAAGCAGATCGAGGCCGTTGTTCATCACCCCGATCAGCAGCGCGCCGATGACGGTCCCGGTGACCCGGCCCACGCCGCCCGCCAGGCTGGTGCCGCCGATCACGACCGCCGCGATGGCGTCCAGCTCATAGGCGACACCCGCCTGGGGCAGGGCCGAGCCGGTCCGCGCGGCCAGGATCATCCCCGCGATGCCCGCCAGCGCGCCGGATATGGCATAGACCGAAAACCGGATGGCGCGGACGGGCAGGCCCGACACCTTGGCCGCATGGGGGTTGCCGCCCACCGCATAGACGTGGCGGCCAAAGCGGGTCCGGGTCAGCACGAAATGAGACAGCGCGAAGACCAAGCCGAACAGGATGATCGGCACCGGGATGCCCGCGATGTCGCCCGTCCCGATCCAGCGATAGCCGTCGGTCAGCGCCGGGACCGGCCGTCCGCCCGAATAGATCAGCGTCAGCCCGCGCGCCGCCGACAGCATGCCAAGCGTCGCGACGAAGGCCGGGACCGCAAAGCGCGCGACCGCGATGCCCGACAGCGCGCCCATCGCGGTGCCGGTGATCAGGCCCACCGCGATCGGGATCAGCGGCATGTAGGGCGCGCCGGGGATGAACCCCGCCGCCGAGGTCGTGGCGAAGCTGGCCGAAACCACGCCCACCAGCGCGACCACCGATCCGACCGACAGGTCGATGCCGCGCGTCAGGATGACGAAGGTCATCCCGATCGCCAGGATCCCGTTGATCGAGGTCTGGCGCAGCACGTTGATGATGTTGCGCGACGTCAGGAAATTCTCGCTGACGATCGACAGCACGATGCACAGCAGCGCCAGCGCGATCAGGATGCCGTATCGCTGCGCGTCACGTCCGATCCGCGCCGGGATCATGCGGCGCGGCTGCGCTGCGGTCTTGATCTGGTCTTCCACCCTGTCTCTCTCCCGTTCATGCATCCGTCGACGGCGTCCGTCCCGGCGCGTCAGGCCGCCAGATGCAGCAGTTTCTCGGCCGACATCGCGGCGCGATCCAACTCGCCCGCCACGCGCCCGTCCCGCATGACGACCGCGCGGTCGGCCATGCCCAGCACCTCGTCCGTCTCGGATGACACCATGATGACCGCCCCGCCCGCGCGGGCGAAATCGGACATCACGCGATAGATCTCGCGCTTCGCGCCCACGTCGACGCCGCGCGTGGGTTCGTCCAGCAGCAGGATGCGCGGCTCGGTCAGGAACCACTTGCCCAGCACGACCTTCTGCTGGTTGCCGCCCGACAGATGCGCGACGTTCAGCCGGTCCGACGCGGTGCGGATGTTCAGCGTGTCGATCATCCGGGTGGCGGCACGGCCCTCGGCACGGGCGTTCATCACCGGGCCCGCGGACATGCGGTCCAGCGTGGCCAGGCACAGGTTCTCGCGCACGTCGSCGGTCAGGACCAGGCCGGATCGCTTGCGGTCCTCGGTCACATAGGCCAGCCCGGCCTCGATCGCCTCGCGCGGGGTGGTGATGCGGGCGGGGCGCCCGTCGATGGTCACGGTGCCGGCCGTCTCGGCCGACAGGCCGAACAGTCGGTCGAAGATCTCGGTCCGGCCCGACCCCATCAGGCCGTACAGCGCCAAGATCTCGCCCTCGTGCAGATCGAAGCTGACGTCCCGGACGCCGCGATCGGCGGCAAGACCCGCGACCGACAGCAGGCGGCGCGCCTGCGGGGTGTTCTCCTTGACGAATTCCTCGGTCAGGGGGCGGCCCACGACCAGCTGGATCAGGTGGTCCTTGTCGATGTCGGCCAGGCTGCCCGTCTCGACGAAGCTGCCGTCGCGGAACACGGTATAGCTGTCGCAGACGCCGAAGATCTCGGACAGGCGGTGGCTGACATAGATCACCCCCTTGCCGCGCGTCTTCAGCGTGTCGATGGCGGCGAACAGCTGGTCGGCCTCGGCCTCGCCCAGGGCAGAGGTCGGCTCGTCCATGATGATGACCTCGGCGTCATAGCTCAGCGCCTTGGCGATCTCGACCAGCTGGGTCTGGGCCACGGTCAGGTCCATCATCAGGCTGTCCGCGCGGATGCCGAACTGGAACCCGTCCAGCAACGCCTGGGCGCGGCTGTTCATCTCGCGGAACGCGATGCGCCCGAACATCCCCACCGGTTCGCGGCCCAGATAGATGTTCTCGGCCACGGTCATGGCCGGGACGGGGCTCAGCTCCTGCTCGATGATCGAGATGCCATGCGCCAGGGCCTGGGACGGGTTGTCGAACACCACCGGCTGGCCGTTGCGCAGCAAGGTTCCGGCATCGCGGTGATGGATGCCCATCAGGATCTTGAGGAAGGTCGACTTGCCCGCGCCGTTGCCGCCGCACAGCGCATGCACCGATCCCGGCTCTAGCCGGAACTGGCCCAGCTTCAGCGCGGGAACGCCGTCGAAGGATTTGCGAAAGCCCGAGGCCTCCAACAGCGGCGTGGTCATGTCGTCCCCCCATGCCGGACACCCACCGGGCGTGCCGATACATATGTCAGTCTCCCTCTGACATTTGCACGCTAAGCGGCGCGGGTGACTTCTGTCAACAGGGATGTGACATAGTTCAGATGCGATCTGGCAGTTGTCCGCGCGGCCCGCCTGCTGCTAAGCCTTGCGAAACAACAAGGCTGCAAGGGCAGGGACAGGCATGGGTTTTTCGAAGGGGATGCTGCGCGGTGCCGCGCTGCTGGCGGTGCTGTCGTCGGTGGCCGCCTGCGGCGGTTTCAAGCGTCAGAACGAACTGGAATGCATGGAACGCGCCATGTATTTCGAATCGAACCGGTCCAGCCGGGACGCGATGATCGCCGTGGGCAGCGTGGTGATGAACCGCGTCCAGTCGGGGAACTATCCGCGGTCGGTCTGCGGCGTGGTGGGCCAGAAGAACCAGTTCGCGCCCGGCGTCCTGACCAAGCGGATGGACCGCGCGTCGGCCCCGCGCCTGCGCGAGGCGGCCGTGTCCGTGCTGCGCGGCGAACGCCATCCGATGATCCAGAACGCCCAGTTCTTTCACGCGGCCAGCTATCGCGCGTCCTACAACAACATGCATTACGTCGTGACGGCGGGCGGCAACGCGTTCTATGAACGCCGCCGCCCGGAACTGGTGACCCAGCCCCGCGTGCTGCCGCAGATCGAGGGCATCACGGGGCGCTGAGGCGGATCTAGCGGGCCTTCATCCGCGACAGGATGTTGGCCACCAGCGCGCCCGAGATGTTGTGCCACACGCTGAAGATCGCCGCCGGCACCGCCGTCAGCGGCGAGAAATAGGCGGTGGCCAGCGCCGCGGCCAGGCCCGAATTCTGCATGCCGGTCTCGATCGCGATGGCCTTGCGGGCGGCCAGGTCCAGCCCGGCCAGCCGCGCCGCGATGAACCCGATCAGATAGCCCAGCATGTTGTGCAGCACGACGACGGCAAAGATCATCATTCCCGACTGGACGATCGCGCCCTTGGAGGCGCCGACGACGGCGGCCACGATCAGCACGATGCCCGTCACGCTGACCAAGGGCAGGGCGGGCACCGCCGCGCGCACGAAGGCCGGCAGCAGCTTTTGCGCCGCAAAGCCCAGGGCCAGCGGGAACAGCACGACCTTGACGATGGACTGGAACATCGCCCAAGCATCCACGGGCAGGTATTCGCTGGCCAGCATCAGCATCAGGAAGGGTGTCACGATCGGTGCCATCAGCGTTGTCACGCTGGTGCAGGCGACCGACAGCGCCACGTCGCCCTTGGCCAGATAGGTCATCACGTTCGACGACGTGCCGCCGGGGCAGCAGCCGACCAGGATCACGCCCGCCGCGACCTCGGGGGACATCGGGATGATCATGGTCAGCGCCACCGCCAGCAGCGGCATGATCAGGAACTGCGACGCGACGCCCACGCCGACATTGACCGGGCGGCGCAGCACCTCGGCAAAGTCGCGCCCCGAGATGGTCAGCCCCATCCCGAACATGATGATCCCCAGCAGGGTGACGATCCAGGGTGTCAGCTGACGGAACAGGTCGGGCAGCAGAAAGCCCAGGACCGCGAACAGGACGACCCAGGCCGCAAAGGTATTGCCGACGAACCGCGAAAGTGATGCCAATGATTTCACCGATGCCTCCTCTGGCACAGCTTTCCTGCGCCCTGACGTTTCGGCATGGGCCATAGTGCCGCCCGTGGCGGGCTTCAACCCGTGGTGGCGGAAAAACCGGCCCGGCGCCGTGAGTGGTCGGGTCCGCACCGCTGCATCATCCCGGCCTAGCCGCACTCCGGTTGCGTCCCGGCCCGGCTGCGCGTGCGCGCCGACTGCGTCCCTGCCGCGCCCCGGGCCGGCTGCCCCCCTGTGCGGCCCGGTCTGTGCCGGGCCGTCGGCAGGTCAGGACCCGGCGCGGACCACAACAGACATGCCAGGGCGCAGGGCGGCGCGGTCCTGGTCGGGATCGATGGTGATGCGCACCGGCAGGCGCTGGGCGATCTTGGTGAAGTTGCCGGCGCTTGCGGTGCCCGCCATCAGGCTGAATTCCGATGCGGTCGCGGGCGACAGCGATTCGACCTGACCGGTGAACCGGCGGTCCTGCAGCGCGTCCACGGTGAAGCTGACCGGGGAACCCGGCGCCAGGCCCCGCATCGCGGTTTCGCGAAAGTTGGCGATGACCCACAGGTCGGTGCCGACATGGGGGACCAGCGCGGTGCCGGGGGTCACGTACTGGCCGACATGGACGGCGATCTGGCCCAGGCTGCCGTCGGCGGGGGCATGGATGACGGTGTTGTCGACCTCGATCCGGGCCAGCTGGACGGCGGCCTCGGCGCTGGCGATGTCGGCGCGGCGGGCGTCCAGCGCGACATTGGCCGAACGGATCGCCTCGGTCTGGACGTCCAGGCGGGCGCCGGCCTGGATGCGGGCGGCCTGGGCCTGCTGCAGGGCCAGGCGGACCTGGTCGGACGACGACTGCGACGTCACGCCCCGGTCCAGCAGCTGCCCCGCGCGGTCGGCCTGCGATCGGGCATTCTCCAGCGCGCCGTCGGCGGCCTCGACGCCCGCCTGTTCGGCGCGGGCCACGGCCTCGGCCGACACGACGTCCTGTTCGGCGACCTTCAGCGCGGCCTGGGCGCCCTGCAGCAGGGCCTCGGCCTGGGCCAGCTTCTGGCGAGGGATGCGGTCGTCGATGCGGGCGATCACGTCGCCCTTCGCGACGGTCTGATAGTCATCGACCTCGACCGCGGTGACATAGCCCGACAGCTGCGGGGCGATCATCGTGACCTCGGCGCGCAGATAGGCGTTCTCGGTCTGGGGGGCCGCGGTCGAGAAGGGCGGCAGGCCCCATGCGAACAGCAGCAGCAGCGTGCCCGCCAGGCCCAGGATCAGGGCAATGGCGGTCGGGACAAGGTTCTCTTTCTTCATGGCGTGGTTCCGGTGTTCTGGACGGCGGCCCGGCGGGCCATCACGTCGCGCAAAAGGTGAAGCAGCAGCACGGCCGCCGCCAGCAGGGCGGCCAGCGCGGTCAGCGCATAGGCATCGGCATAGGCGCTGACCCAGGCCTGGGCCGCGACCTGCTGGCCCAGATCGGTCGCCGCCTGCGCGCGGCGCGCGGCGGCATCGGGGATCTGGGCGGCCAGCATCGCGGCCCGGCCCGCCAGGGTCGCGACCGTGGCCGGATCGGTGGCGGTCAGCTGGACGGACAGGTCCTGCAGGTGCAGCGCCTCGCGACGGGTGGTGAAGGTGTTGAACAGGCCCGACCCCAGCACGCCGCCCAGGCTTTGGGTCGAGATGAAGACGATGACGAAGGACAGGATGTATTGCGGCCCCTTGGCCAGGGCCGACAGCAGGCCCGCCATCATCGCGGGCGGCATGAACAGCATCGCGGCAAAGCCGATCAGCGCCTGGCTGACCACCATCTGCGCGGGCCGGGTCAGCACGCCGGCGCCGCTGTCCAGCCAAGCGCCAGCGGCGATCAGCAGCAGGGCGGCCAGGTGGAACTGGGGCACGCGGGTGGGCCGCATCCAGGCGATGCAGGCCAGCGCGCCCATCAGGCTGGCCAGGGCGATCACGGCGAACAGGACGGTCATCTGCTGGGGCGCGACACCCAGCACCTGGAACATGCGCGGCGCGCCCGCCGACTGTTCCGACAGGATCAGCCGGAACAGGAACAGCGTGCCGGTCAGGTGCAGGATGGCCGGGCTGGCCAGCCAGCGGATGTCCAGCAGGGGGGCGGTGCGGTTCAGCTCCAAGACCACCGCCAGGGTCAGCGACAGCGCCGCGCCGGCCAGCAGCCAGCCGATCCACGCAACATCCGTCCAGTTGTAGATCGGCCCCATGACAAAGGCCACGATCAGCCCGCCGAAGCCTGCGCCGATCAGCACGAAGCTGGCAAAGTCCAGCGGCTCGATCACCTTCTGGCGGGGGATGGGGCGCAGGGGCAGGCAAAAGACCAGCATCAGCGACACCAGCGCCATGCCCAGGCCCGTCACATGGACCGCCGTCATGCCGCCGTCGCCGATCAGGTACGGCCCCACGACCCGGGCCAGCGTCGGTCCGGTCATCAGCACCGTCATCGCCAAGGGCAGGCCCAAGGTCATCTTGGCCTGCGGGGACAGGGGTTCCAGCATGTAGAGGAAGGCCAGCGTCGACAGGGGCGCCGCGGCGGCACCCGCAAGGAACTGCAGCACCAGCGCCGAGCGGAAATCGACCGCCCACAGCGATGCCAGCGCCACCAGCGCATAGAGGATGATCCCCAGTTCCGCGAACCGCCGCAGCCCGTACTGGGTGCGGATCTTGATCAGCAGCACCGGCAGCGCCGCGCGCGGGATCATGTAGACCGCCAGCAGCCAGGCCGCGCTGGTCGTGGTGATGCCCAGATCGCCCGCAAGCTGGGGCAGGCTGGTGGACACGAAGCCCTGCTGCAGGCCCTGCGACAGGCCGATCACGGTGGCGGCCAGCATATAGGCCACGGCCTGCAATCCGGGCAGCGGCGGATGCGGCGGCGGGGGTGCGGCAGGGGCGCTCATGTCCGGTCCATCCGTTCGATGTTGCGGGCGATCCGGTCCAGCACCTGGGCCGCGCGGTCCAGGTCCTGCGGATCGATTCCCTCTAGCACTTCGCCGCGCAGGCGGTGCGTAAATTCGACGATGGCGCTGTCGCGACCGCGTTCGGTTACGACCAGCCCGTTCTTGCGGCCGTCGCCGTCCAGAGGACGCCGTTCGACGAAACCGCCGGCGACCAGGGCGTCGATCTGGCGTTTCAGGGTCGGCGCCTCGATCGCCAGTTCGGCGGCCAGTTCGGTCTGGGTGATGCCGTCGTGATGCGCCAGCGTCGTCAGCGCGCGCGCCCGCGACAGGGTCAGACCCACGTCCCGCGCCCTGCGGTCATAGCTGCGCCGCAGGGTCCGCATGACCCGCAGCAGGGTATCAAGGATCGGGCTTTCGCGGGGCATGACGCGTCCTTTTGGCTGGTTCGTTAGCTAGCTAAGGATATCGTCGGCCAGCATCAATGCCCCGACCGAAAGAAATTTGCAGGATGTGCAATTTCGAGGCGCAGACGCATCACGGTTGCCAGTCGCGGATCGTGAACCTTAGTATACACTAATGATCCGGTCCCATTTCGGGCTGGCCGCACAGAGCGTCGCCAAGCGCCGGAACCGATCGGGAGACATCGATGAAGCTGACCACCTTTCTGGCCACGGCCCTGGGCACCGCCGCCATCGGCGGCATGGCCGTCGCCGCCGACCTGCGCATCGGCCTGAACGAGGACCCGGATTCGCTGGATCCCGCACAGTCGCGGACCTTCGTGTCCTCGCTGGTCTATGAATCGCTGTGCGACCGGTTGCTGAACACCAATGCCGCCATGGAGATCATCCCCGAACTGGCCACCGACTGGGCTTGGTCCGATGACGGCAGGACGCTGACCCTGACGCTGCGCGAGGGGGTGACGCATCACGACGGCACGCCTTTTGACGCGCAATCCGCCCGCCGCGTGCTGGAGCGGAACATGACGATGCAGGAAAGCCGCCGCAAGGCGGAGCTGGGATCGATCGACCGGGTCGAGGCGACGGGCGATCATGAACTGACCATCACGCTGACCGCGCCCGACGTGACGCTGCTGGCGCAACTGGCCCATCACGCGGGGCGGATGTATTCGCCCGATGCCGCCGATGCGGCCGGCGCCGCTTTTGGCCGGGCCCCGGTCTGTTCGGGCCCCTATGCTTTTATCGACCGGGTCGAGGGCGACCGGATCGTGCTGGAACGCTTTGCCGATCACTGGGACGCGGACCAGTTCCATTACGACCGGGTGATCTATCTGCCGATCCCGGACACGACGGTGCGGCTGGCCAACGTGCGGTCTGGCGATCTGGACATCATCGAACGCACCGCCCCCGCCGACGTGCCGGGCGTGCGGGCCGACGAGCGCCTGCAGCTGTTCGAGGTGCCCAACATCGGCTATCAGGGCATCACCATCAACGTCGGCAACGGACCCCGCGCGGAGGCGCCGCTGGGCGCCGATGCCCGCGTCCGCCAGGCGCTGTCGCTGTCCATCGACCGCCAGGCGCTGAACCAGGTCGTGTTCGAAGGGGAATACGTGGTCGGCAACCAATGGGCCGCGCCGGGCACCCCCTATTACGACGACCGCGATCCGATCCCCGCGCGCGATCCCGATGCCGCCCGCGCCCTGCTGGCCGAGGCGGGCGTCCAGACCCCCATCCGCGTCGAGATGCAGATCGGAAACAACCCCATCGCCCAGCAGGTCGGCCAGGTGATCCAGGCCATGGCGGCCGAGACGGGGTTCGACATCTCTCTGCGCGCGACGGAGTTCGCGACGCTGCTGTCCGAGAACGTCGCCGGCAATTTCGACATGTCGCTGCAGGGCTGGTCGGGCCGGATCGACCCGGATGCCAACATCCACCCCTTCGTCGGCTCGGACGGGGCCAACAACGACCAGCATTACCGCAACGCGGAGATCGATGCCCTGCTGGCACAGGCCCGGTCTGAACCCGACACCGCGGCCCGCAAGGCGCTGTACGACCAGACGCGCGACATTCTGAAACAGGATCTGCCGCTGATCTACCTGTACCACATCAAGTACTTCTACACGATGCGCCAGGGGATCGAGGGGTTCGAACCCTATGCCGACGGCATCATCCGGCTGCGCGGCGTGTCGGGCTGATCACGGCCGCACGCCCCCGGCGGGGCGCGCGGCTCAGGCGGCGGTCCGTGTCCACAGGCCCCGCACGGCCGCGGCGCCGCCGAGCTGTGCCACGCGGATGACGTCGGCCCGCGCGCCCGGTGCCAGCCTGCCGCGATCGTGCAGGCCCACGGCCTGGGCGGGCGCCTGCGTCACGGTCGCGATGCCGCGCGCCAGATCGCCCCACAGATCGCCCAGCATCATCGCCCCCGACAGCAGCGACGACGGCACGTAATCCGACGACAGGATGTCCAGCAGGTCGGCCCGCGCCAGGTCGCTGGCCGCGACATTGCCGCTGTGCGATCCGCCGCGGATCAGGTTGGGCGCGCCCATCATCACGCGGATGTCGTGGTCGCGGCAGGCCTGTGCGGCATCCGCCGTGGTGGGGAATTCCGCGAAATGACAGCCATGCGCCGCGCTGACCGCGACCTGGGGCGCGGTGGTGTCGTCGTGGCTGGCCAGCACCGCGCCATAGCGGCGCGCCTCGGCCACGGCGGTCGCCTCGTGCAGCTCGCCCACGCGGGCGCGCAGGGCCTGCTGGTCGGCGACATGGTCCAGGAACTGGGCATCCGACAGGCCCTTCTTGCCGCAGACATAGTCGCGCAGCTTGCCGATGTCGCGGAACTGGCGTTCGCCGGGGGTGTGGTCCATCAGGCTGACGATGCCGATGCGGTCCCGGGGGCCGAACTTGGCCATCTCCTCGGGCAGGGTTTGGGAACAGATCTCGGCGCGCAGGTGCAGGAAATGGCTGATCCGCAGCGCCCCCTGGGCGCGCAGGCCCAGGATCTCGTCGGCCAGGGCGCGGGCATATTCGCCGTAGCCTGCATTGTTCGACGTCACGACCGACCCCACGCGCAGCGCGTCGAAGACGGTGGTGATGCCCACGCTGGCCAGTTCGGCGTCATGGGCGATGATCGCATGGGCATGGGGCCAGTCGACGCCGGGGCGCGGCTCGATATGGCGTTCCAGATTGTCGGTGTGCAATTCGATCAGGCCCGGCATCAGCAGGTCGCCCTGACAATCCAGCGCGCCCGCGGGGAGGGCGCGGCCCTGGCCGATCTCGGCGATCAGGCCGTCGCGCAGGACCAGGTGGCCGTGGATCACCTCGGTCGGCAGGACCAGGCGGGCGTTGGCAAGGATGATGTCGGTCATGCGGTCGGGTTCCGTCTTGAAGGATCATGTCGAAGGGCGTCATCTGGCAGACGGCTGTCACAGCCGTGTGACACAACGGGCTTAGGGTGCCGCGCATGCAGGATTTCACACGATATGCCGTCTACTACGCGCCGCAACCCGGCATCTTCGCGGACCGTGCGGCGGCGTGGCTGGGCTGGGACCTGGCGGGCGGCCATGCGGTCGATGATCCGTCCCTGCCGGCGCGCCCGGTGGGCCAGCCGCGCCGATACGGGTTCCACGGCACCATCCGCGCGCCCTTCCGCCCCGTCGTCCCCGAAGCCGACCTGATCGCGGCCGTCGACGCGCTGGCCAGCGACAGGCCGGCGGTGACCTGCGGGACGCTGGCGCTGCGCGATCTGGGCGGGTTCCTTGCGCTGATGCCCACCGGGGGCCAGCCCGACCTGATCGCGCTGGCCGATGCGGTGGTGCGCGCCACCGATCCGCTGCGCGCGCCGCTGACGGCTGAAGAAGTCGCGCGGCGGCGCCCCGACAGCCTGACCCCGCGCCAGCGCGCCCTGCTGGACCGGTGGGGCTATCCCTTCGTGATGGAGGAGTTCCGGTTTCACCTGACCCTGACCGACCGGCTGACCGCCGCGGAACGACCCGCGGTGAAGGCCGCGGTTCAGGCCTGGCTGGGTCCTGTCCTGCCGCGGCCTTTCGTGATCGCCGACCTGTGCCTGGTGGCCCAGGATGCACAGGGCCGGTTCCACCTGCGTCATCGCGCCCCCCTGTCGGGCTGAAGGGCGGCCAGAAGGCGCGCGGTCCCCTGCGCAAGGCAGGCATCGTTGCACACGGTCAGGTGGGCGATGCCCGGCGGCATGGCGAAGGCGGCGCGGCGCAGGCGGGCGGCGATGTCGGCCGACCCCTCGCGCCCGCGGTCGGCCAGGCGGCGCGCCAGCACCTCCGCCGGGGCGGTGATCAGGATCACCCGCAGGTCGGGCAGCCGGCTGCCGTTGAAGATCACCGACGGCCCCGTCAGCTGATCGTGCGGGATGCCGTAGCACAGGCCATGCGCCCGCCAGTCCAGCGCGAAATGCCCGCCGTCGCGCAGGGCCGCGAAGCGTGCCGGGGTGACGCCGTCGAAATCCTCTCCTCCGGCGTCGGAGGGGCGGGTGATCACCCGCCGCGCCAGGCGCAGATCGGGCCGCGCGGCGCAGGCCGCGGCGATCAGCGTGTCCTTGCCCGCGCCGGATGGTCCGACGACCGCCGCGATCATGCCGCGCGTCCCGGCGTGAATCCGGTCACGTCCACCAACCGGTCGCAGACCGCGTCGCGCGCCTCGGCGTCGTGAAAGATGCCCAGGATCGCGGCGCCGCGGGCCTTGGCCTCGGCGATCAGGGACAGGACGACCTGCCGGTTCGCGGCGTCCAGGCTGGCCGTGGGTTCGTCAAGCAGCAGCACAGGATAGGGATGGACGAAGCCGCGGGCGATGTTGATGCGCTGCTGTTCGCCGCCGGAAAACGTGGTGGGCGACAGGCCCCACAGCCGGCGCGGAATGTTCAGCCGCCACAGCAGGCCTTCGGCCTGCGCACGCGCTGTCGCGGCGGGCACCCCAAGCGCGCGCAGCGGTTCGGCCACCACGTCCACCGCAGGCACCCGCGGCAGCACGCGCAGAAACTGGCTGACATGGCCCAAGGTGCCCCGCCGCAGTGCGGTCACGGTGCGGGGCGCGGCGCCTACCAGTTCCGTGCCGGCGATGCGAATGCTGCCGCCGCCCGGCAGATAGTTTCCCTGGATCATCCGCATCAGCGTGGATTTGCCCGCCCCGGACTGGCCCACCAGCCCCACGCATTCGCCGGGATCCACGTGCAGCGCGGCCCCGGCCATGACCGGGATGACCGTGCCGCCCTGATTGTGCAGGGTGAAGGACTTGGAAAGGTTTTCGACCTGGATCATCGTCACACCTGCAGGACGGAGGAGACAAGAAGCTGGGTATAGCCGTGCTGCGGATCGTCCAGCACCTGGTCCGTCAGGCCCTGTTCGACCACGCGTCCCGATTTCATCACCATCAGGCGGTCGGCCAGCAGGCGCACCACCGCCAGGTCATGCGTGACGATGACGACCGACAGACCCATGTCGCGCACCAGCCCGCGCAGCAGGTCCAGCAGCCGCGCCTGCACGCTGACATCCAGCCCGCCCGTGGGTTCGTCCATGAACACCAGCCGCGGCCCGGTCACCAGGTTGCGCGCGATCTGCAGCCGCTGCTGCATGCCGCCGGAAAAGGCCTGCGGCCGGTCGTCGACGCGGTCCTGGGCGATCTCGACCCGGTCCAGCCAGTCGATGGCGGCGGCGCGGATGTCGCCGTAATGGCGCTGGCCCACGGCCATCAGCCGTTCGCCGACATTGGCCCCGGCGCTGACGCCCATGCGCAGCCCGTCGCGTGCATGCTGGTGGACATAGGCCCATTCGGTGCGCGCCAGCCGGCGGCGTTCGGTTTCGGCCATCGCCAGAACGTCGCGCCCGTCATAGGTGACGGTGCCCGCATCGGGGCGCTGATGGCCAGCCAGGCAGGACAGCAGCGTCGATTTGCCCGATCCGCTTTCGCCGACGATGCCCAGCACCTCTCCGGGCCACAGATCAAAGCCGACGCCGGTGCAGCCGATCCGCGCGCCATAGCGGCGTTCCAGGTTCCGAACGGACAGGATGGGGGCGCTCATGCGGCCTCCGCGGCCAGGCGGCCCCTGTGGCCGGCGGCGACCCGCGCGGTGCAGAAATCGGTGTCGGAACAGACGAACATCCGCCCGCCCGCGTCATCGGTCACCACCTCGTCCAGATAGCTGGCCTCAGCGCCGCACAGGTCGCAGGCGTGATCGGCCTTCGAGGGGCTGAACGGGTGGTCGTCGAAATCCAGGCTAACGACATGGGTATGCGGGGGCAGGGCATAGATGCGCTGTTCGCGCCCCGCCCCGAACAACTGGATCGCCGGACTGTCCGACAGTTTCGGGTTGTCGAATTTCGGGATCGGCGACGGGTCCATGACATAGCGCCCCTCGACCTTGACCGGATAGGCATAGGAGGTCGCGATGCGGCCGTGCCGGGCAATGTCCTCGTACAGCTTGACGTGCATCAGGCCGTATTCCTCCAGCTCGTGCATCTTGCGGGTCTCGGTCTCGCGCGGCTCCAGAAAGCGCAGCGGTTCGGGGATGGGCACCTGATAGACCAGGACCTGGCCCTGGGTCAGGGGCGTCTCGGGGATGCGGTGGCGGGTCTGGATCAGCGTCGCGTCGGCGGTGGCGGTGGTGACGGCGACCCCCGCCGTGCGCTGAAAGAACGTGCGGATGCTGACCGCGTTGGTGGTGTCGTCGGCGCCCTGGTCGATGACCTTCAGGCGGTCGTCGGGGGTCAGGCAGGCGGCGGTCAGCTGCACCCCTCCGGTGCCCCAGCCATAGGGCATGGGCATCTCGCGGCTGGCGAAGGGCACCTGGTATCCGGGGATCGCCAGCGCCTTGAGGATGGCGCGGCGGATCATCCGCTTGGTCTGTTCGTCCAGATAGGCGAAGTTGTAACCGCTCATAGCAGCCCCCGTCGGATCAGGTCGTCCTCCAGCGCGGCGGGATCGGTGAAATGATGCGCGGCCATCCCCGCGTCCCGCGCGCCCGCGACGTTGCGGGGGCTGTCGTCGATGAACAGGCATTGGTCGGGCGCCACGCCGGCGCGGTCGCACAGCGTGGCAAAGATGCGCGGGTCGGGCTTCAGCACGCCCTCGATCCCCGACACGATGGTCACGCCGAAGGCTGTGGCCAGCCGCGGGTGGGTGGCCAGGCCGATGGGCCAGGTCTGCGCGGACCAGTTGGTGATCGCGTGGACCGCGTGGCCCCGCGCCCGCAGGCGGTCCAGAAGCACCCATGTCCCCTCGATCGGCTCGCGGATCGAGGCCGCGTGTCCAGCCCGATAGGCCAGAAAGGCCGCACGGTCGCGGGGATCGGCGATCGCCTCGGCCAGATCGTCGAAGCACGCGCCCCCGTCCGCGCGCTGGTTCAGCGTGGCGAAATCCACGCGATCAAGGAAAGCCAAGACCGACGCATTGTCGCCCAGCAGGGGCAGGAAGGCGGCCACCGGGTCCCACCGGACCAGCACGTTGCCGATGTCGAAAACGATCGCCTTGATCATTGCGCATCCTTTGCGTTGTCGTCCCGCAGCCGGCGCACCAGCTCCAGTTCGGCCTGGAAATCGACGTAATGGGGCAGCTTGATGTGCTCCAGGAACCCCGTCGCCTGGATGTTGTCGCAATGCGACAGCACGAATTCCTGGTCCTGCGCGGGGGCGCCGGTGAAATCCTCGCCCAGCTCCTGCCAGCGCAGGGCGCGGTCGACCAGGCTGACGGCGATGGCCTTGCGTTCCGACTGTCCCATGACAAGCCCGTATCCGCGCGTGAACTGCGCGGGTTCGGTGCGCGAGCCCTTGAATTGGTTCACGGTCTCGCATTCGGTCAGCGCGATCTCTCCGATGTCGATGGTCAGGTCCAGCTCGGGGATGTGCATCTGCACGGGGACGCGGCCGATGCGCAGTTCGCCGACAAAGGCATGGGTGCGCCCGTAGCCACGTTGGGTGGAATAGGCCAGGCCCAGCACGAACCCCTCGTCCGCGCGGGCCAGCGCCTGCAGGCGCAGCGGGCGGTTCGCGGGCAGTTCCAGCGGCTCGCGGGTCAGGTCGGGGGCGGGGGKGTCGTCGCGCGGGCTGGGTTCGATCAGCCCGTCGCGGTCCAGGATCGCCATGACGTGGGGCATGGCGCCGGCGTCGGGCGCGGCCAGCGGCGCGGGGTCCACCGCCGCCTGATCGGCAAAGTCCAGCAGGCGGTGCGTGTAATCGAAGGTCGGCCCCAGCACCTGACCGCCCGGCACATCCTTGAACGTGGCCGAGACGCGCCGGTCCACCGCCATTGCGCCCGTGTCTATCGGCACGGAGGCACCGAACCGCGGCAGCGTCGTGCGATAGGCGCGGATCAGGAACACCGCCTCGATCAGGTCGCCGCGGGCCTGGCGGATCGCCAGCGCGGCCAGGTCGGGGTCATACAGCGACCCCTCGGCCATGACCCGGTTCACGGCCAGGGCCATCTGCGCCTTGATCTGGTCGACCGACATCAGTGGCAGGTCGGGGTCGCCGCGGCGCTCCTCGGCCAGCCAGGCATGGGCGTTCTCGATGGCGCGTTCGCCACCCTTGACAGCGACATACATCAGGCGGCCTCCACGCGGGTGCTGCGCGGCAGGCAGGCCAGCCGGTCGCCGCAGGTCAGGATGAAGTCCAGCCCCATCGGGAACAGGGCGCGGTTGGCGCGGAACGGCGCGGTCGCGGGCAGGGACAGCGTTGCGCGGTCGCGGATGCCCGGCCCGCGCAGGACGGGACCGTCCGCGTCCAGCCGGTCCAGCTCGACGATCAGCGTGGCCGAACGGTCGGGATAATCGGGCAGGCCCACCGCAAAGCGGTCCAGCGGCAGCAGATCGGGCCAGCGCCCAACCGCCAACGCGGCCGACGGTGCATCCGCCAGCGGGCAGCCTGCGTGAAACCGCAACCACGGGGCCAGGTCGGGCAGCGCGCCCGCCAGATGCACCGGCGTCGTCGGATCGGCCAGCAACAGCAGCACCGTCGCGGCGGCGGGGCCGACCCCGGGGGCATGGGCCTGATCCAGGCGGTGGATCGTGCCGGGCCGGGCCATGGCGTCCATCAGCACGCGGAACCCCTGGGCCGATTGGCGGGCGGGATCGTTGAATCCGTGGCCGGTCATGCGTCCTCTCCGCGTTGCAGGGTGAAGAACTCGACCCGGGTGGCGGCGGCCTTGGCGGCGCGGGCGTCGCGGGCGGCCTGCGCGTCGTCGCGCAACGCGGCGATCAGGGGGGCATGGGCGTCGGGGTCGGTCTGCATCAGCGCGTCCATCGCCGCGGCCCGCCGCGCATGGGCGTGCGACCGCCCCTGTACATGTCCGTGGCCCTGCGTGCCGCAGGGCAGGCGCAGGGCGCAGCGGGTCACGGTCATCTCTCCGACGTTGAAGGGCGCGCCGGTGGCGCCGATGCGGCCCTGGACCATCACGGTGCCGGTTTCGGGCGTGCGCAGCAGGGCGTGATCGGGCAGGTCGGGCAGCAGCTGCGCCAGCCGGTCGGGGGCGCTGCGGGCCAGGATCGACAGCCAGTTGCGGCGATGGGGAATGGGGGAAGCTGACATCTTGCCGGGGTGTCCCGTTATCTATACAACTAGACATGTGATAGCGCGCCTGCGCCATGTTCTCAACCGGAACCGTGTGAATTTTTGATGACGGACAAGACCCCCCTGTGGCAGGCCATCGCCGACACCCTGCGGGCCGAGATCACCTCGGGCCACTATCCCCCCGGCGACCGCCTGCCGTCCGAGGCGGCGCTGTCCMCCCGTTTCGGGGTCAACCGCCACACGGTGCGCCACGCGCTGGCGCAGCTGGCCGACGCGGGGCTGGTCCATGCGCGGCGCGGGGCGGGGGTCTTCGTGACCGCGCGACCGACCGACTATGCCCTGGGCCGTCGGGTGCGGTTTTTGCAGAACCTGGCGGCGGCGGGGCGCACGGGGTCACACCGCTTCACCCGGCTGGAAACCCGCCCCTGCGACGCGGTCGAGGCGCAGATGCTGGACCTGTCCCCCGGCGATCCGGTCCACGTGGTCGAGGGGCTGTCGCTGGCCGACGGCCAGCCGCTGGCGCTGTTCCGGTCGGTGCTGCCGGGATGGCTGGCGGGGTTCTGCGACCAGGCCCGCGACCATCAGTCGATCACCGCGGCGCTGGCCGCCTGCGGGGTGGCCGACTATACGCGGGCCAGCACCCGCATCACGGCCAAGCTGGCCAATGCCACGCAGGCGGTGGCCCTGCGGATCCCGCAGGGCGCGCCGGTGCTGCGCTCGGTGGCGGTGAACCTGGATGACCGGGGCCGGCCCGTGGAATACGGGCGGACGTGGTTCGCGGGCGACCGGGTGTCGCTGGTGCTGGCGGATTAGGACCCGCGGATCAGGCGGCGCCGCAGCCAGCCCGACAGGCCGTCCATCGCGATGACCAGCACCACGATCAACAGGATGTAATAGGCGACCTTTTCCCAATCCTGCGTGGTCTGGATCGCCTGCGTCAGCATCAGTCCGATGCCACCCCCGGTGATCGCGCCGATGATCGTCGCGCTGCGGGTGTTGCTCTCCAGAAAGTACAGCATCTGCGACAGCAGGACCGGCATCACCTGGGGGATGACGCCGAAGCGGTAGCGCTGCAGCGCGCCCGCGCCGGTCGAGCGGATGCCCTCGATCGGCTTGGCGTCCACGTTCTCCAGCGCCTCGGAGAACAGCTTGCCGAAGCTGCCGGTGTCGGTCAGCAGGATCGCCAGCGCCCCGGTCAGCGGCCCCGGACCGAAGGCGCGCGACAGGATGATCGTGAAGATCAGCGCGTCCACGCCGCGCACGAAATCGAACACGCGCCGCACCGCAAAGCGCAGCATGCGCGACGGGGCAAAGTTCTGCGCCGCCAGGAACGCCAGCGGCAGCGCCACCAAGGCCGCGCCGAAGGTGCCCAGGAACGCCATCAGGATCGTCTCGAACAGGGCCCAGGCCACGGCGCCGTGCTGCCAGATGTCGTTCGTCCAGAATTCCGACAGGGCCAGCGACAGGTTGGACTGCGCCGGATCGATCCGGTCGCCCCACAGGACCGACGCAACGACCTGTCCCGCGGACATGCCTGCCAGCGGGCTGGACAGGTCGAAGAAGAACATCTCCCACCCCCAGAAATAGCGCAGGGTTTCCGTGCGGGCGCGGGTGGCGGTGACGCGGCCCTGATCGGTGGTGATGGTCACGCGGGCGGGGCTGGCGTTGATGAACGCGGGCACCTGCCCGTCGGGCGTGTCCAGCGTCACGCCGTCGTCCACGGTCAGCGTGACGGGGCCGTAATCGGGAATGTCATAGGTCGTGCGTGGCCCGTCATAGGTGACGACATGGCCCGCGCCCAGGTTGATCACCGTCCGCGACCCCTCTGCCGCGACCCAGTCCGGCAGGCGGTCGGGGGCAAAGGTGGCGCGGGCGCTGCCCTCGACGTTGACGGACAGGGCGTCGCGGCGGTTGTCGCGGGTCACGTGGATCTTGTGGCTGACCGTGTCGGCCATCAGCACGGCCGCGTTGTCCAGCCGCGCCCGCTGCGCCAGCCCCGCCAGATCGAAGCTGATCGCGGCATAGACCAGATAGGCCAGGATCAGCGCCGGCACCGCCAGCGCCATGCGCCGCCTGCGGTCCATGATACGGATGGTGCGGTCCTGCAGGGTCATCGTGGTCATGCGGGGGCCCCATGCGTCAGGCGGTTGCGGGCCAGGCCCGAGATCTGGTCGACGACCACGATGGTCATGAACAGCAGCAGGAAGATCGCCGCCGCCTGATCGAACTTGCCCTGACCGAACGTCATCGCGTTGCGCAGCTCGTATCCGATGCCGCCCGCGCCGACGAAGCCCAGGATGGCCGATGCGCGGATGTTCACCTCCAGCCGCAGCAGGCCATAGGACAGATAGTTCGGCGCGACCTGCGGGAACACGCCCAGCCAGATGCGCTGCGACCACGTGGCGCCGACGGATGCCAGACCCTCGACCGGTTTCAGGTCGACGTTCTCGTTCACTTCGGAGAACAGCTTGCCCATCGCGCCCGCGGTGTGGATCGCGATGGCGATGACGGCGGGGACCGGGCCGCCGCCCAGGATGAAGATCAGCACCAGCGCGATGACGATTTCCGGGATGGCGCGGCAGACGTCCGACGCCCGCCGCGCCGCCGGCACCAGGCGCGGCCACCGGGCCAACCCACGCGTGGCCGCCAGCGACAGGGCGGTGCCCGCGATGCAACCCAGAAGCGTGGCGACCAGCGCGATGTTCAGCGTTTCGACCAGGGCGGGCAGGGCGCGGATCATGTGGCCGGGCAGGTTGGCCGATTTCTGCACCGCCTCGGATACAAGGGCTGCGGGGAAATCGCCCACCTGGTGCAGCCCCTGCCAGAACCCGCCGGCGTTGCGGGCGTCGGCCACGCGGAACCCCGACACCATCATCGCCACGAAGATGACTACCAGCAACCCGCCATAGAGGCGTCGCCGCCGCGTCAGCGCCAGATAGTCGTGCTGGATTTCGGCCAGTGCCATGCTGCCTCCTGGATATGCGAAGGCCGGGCCCTGTGCGGGGCCCGGCCCGGACGGGGTGGCGATCAGTTCATCTCGGCGCGGCGGATGGCGATGATCGTCTCGTATTCCGCGTGGGTGACGGGGCTGAAGCCCGCGGTCTCTCCGGCGGCGACGCCATAGGCGCATTCGGGGTCCGATGCGTGCAGGCCTGCGACCAGGTCGATCATCGTCTGGCGCACGTCCTGGGGCAGATCCTTGCGGACGACCACCGGGCCTTCCGGGATGGGCGAGGATTTCCAGATCTCGACGATGTCGTTCATGTCGACGATGCCCGCATCGGCCGCCTTGCGCAGCGCGCCGGAGTTGTAGCCGTCCTCCCACGCGCCCTGGCCGTCGGCCCAGGTCACGCCGGCGTCGAAATCGCCGTTGACGACGCCGATGATCGACTGTTCATGACCGCCCGAAAACGCGATGCGGCTGAAATACTCTCCCTCGGTCATCGAATAGCCCGCCTCGGGCAGTTCCACGTTCGGGATCAGGAACCCCGAGGTCGAGTTCGGGTCGGCAAAGGCAAAGCTCTTGCCCTCCATGTCGTCCAGCGAGGTGATGCCGCTGTCGGCGCGCGCGAAGCCGATCGAGTGATAGGTATAACTGCCGTCCAGGTTGGTCTTGACCAGCACCGGCTCGACCGCCTCGGGGTCGGCGACGTACACGGCGGCATAGGCCGACGCGCCCAGCCACGCCATGTCCAGCGACCCGCCCAGCAGCCCCTGGATGACGCCGTTGTAATCGGCGGGGGTGAACAGGCGAACGGGGACGCCCAGGGCCTGTTCGGCATAGTCGCGCAGGCATTCGTTCGACGCCATGCGGTCCTGGGCGTTCTCTCCGCCCAAAAGGCCGATGCGGAATTCGGTGATCTCCTGCGCGTGCAGGGGGGTGGTCAGGGCGGCGGTGGCGGCCAGCAGGCTCAGCAGTCGGGTCATGGTGCTCTCCGGTTCGGGATCAGGCCAGCATGCGGGCGGCGTATTCGACATCCGCGCTGGTATCGGTGGGCATGGCGGTCGAGGTCGCGCTTTCGTTGAAATCCGCGTCGGCGCCATAGATGTCGCGGGCCACGCCCGTGGTCAGCTGCGACGCCAGCCCGTCGAACACCACGCGCCCGTCGCGCATGCCGATCACCCGGTCGCAATAGCGCCGCGCGGTGTCCAGCGTGTGCAGGTTGGCGATGACCATGCGGCCATCCTCGACGTTGATGCGGCGCAGGGTGTCCATCACGATCTGCGCGTTCATCGGGTCCAGGCTGGCGATGGGTTCGTCGGCCAAGATGATGCGGGGGTCCTGCATCAGCGCGCGGGCGATGGCCACGCGCTGCTGCTGGCCGCCGGACAGGGCCTCGGCGCGCTTGGGCGCCTGTTCGGCGATGCCGAGGCGGTCCAGGATCTCCAGCGCGCGGAGGATGTCGCCGCGCGGCCACAGGTTCAGCACCGTCTGCAACGTGCCGCGCCGGTTCAGGATGCCGTGCAGCACGTTCGACACCACGTCCATGCGCGGCACCAGGTTGAACTGCTGAAAGATCATCGCGCATTGGCTTTGCCACTGGCGGGCGGCGGCGCCGGTCAGGGCGGCGACGTCGCGCCCTTCGACCAGGATCCGGCCGCTGGTGGCGGGGGTCAGCCCGTTCATCATGCGCAGCAGCGTCGATTTTCCCGCGCCGGACCGGCCGATGATGCCGACGAAGGCCGGGCCGTCGATGCGGAAGGAAACATGGTCGACCGCCGCCTTGCGGCCGAAGATGCGGGTGGCGTCGCGAATGTCCAGCATGGGGCCTCTCGATGTCATGGGGGCCGTCTAGCGGCGGGGCATGACACCCATCCGACGATGCGGTGACGATCGGGTGACAGGGGTGGCGGGCCCGCGCGCGATCCGGGCTTAACAGGCGGCGGCTTTGCCCCTATGAGGGTGGCGTTGCCAGCCCGGCCCCGCGCCATCGCCAGCCATTGACCCGATGGATGGAGAACCCGATGACGCGACACCCCTTGGCCGCCCTGATGCTGGGCACCGCGCTTGCCCCCTTGCCCGCCCTGTCCCAGCCGATCCTGCTGGACGAGATCACCCTGACGGCCGAAGGCGAGGCCCCGGCCCGCATCGCCCCCAGCGCGGAACAGATCGAGGATGCCCGCACCGGCACCATCGAGGACGTGTTCCGCGCCGAACCCAGCGTGACCGTCAGCAGCGGCATCGCCATCGCGGAACGCGTCTTTGTCAACGGCATCGACGAACAGCAGCTGTCGGTCAGCGTCGACGGGGCCGCGCAGAACAACCGCATGTTCCACCATACCGGCACCAACATGATCGATCCGGGCCTGTTGAAGGCCGCGCGCGTCGATCCGGGCGTGGCGCCGGCGGACGCGGGCTTTGCCGCGTTGGGCGGAAGCATCGCGTATGAGACGAAATCGGCCATCGACATGCTGGAGGACGGGCGCGACCGCGGCGGGCGCGTCACCATCGGCTATGGCGACAACGGCGGCACGGCGACGGGGGCGGTGACGCTGTACGGGCGCCAGGGGCCGGTCGACGCGCTGATCTATGCCAAGCGGGCGACGGGCGACGCCTATCAGGACGGGAACGGCCGCACCGTGGCCCGCACCGGGGCCGACCTGAACAGCGAGGCGCTGAAGCTGGGTGCCGAGTTCGGCGACTGGCGGGCGGAGCTGGGTGCCATCCGGTTCCGGGACGACGCGCTGCGCCCCTATCGCGCGAACTTCACCGGCACGATCGGGGGCCGCCCGGTCCCCGAGACGCGCCGCTATGCGCTGGAACAGTCGACCCAGACGTTGACCCTGCGCCGCACGGTCGCGGACGGCCTGCTGGACCCCGAGATCCGCATCGCGCGCAGCCGCAACCAGCTGGACACCGTCGACCTGCCCACGCCCGACGCCCCCGTTCCCGATTTCAACAATGGCGATGCGGATACCGTCAGCGTCGTCCTCCAGAACCGCATGACCGTGCACGGGGTCGAACTGACCGCGGGCCTGGACAACTATCGCACGCGCGCGACCTATGACGGGGTGTTCCGCGGCACGGCCGCCGCGTTCCGCGAGGACCGAACCACGACCGGACTGTTCCTGCAGGCGCGGGGCACGGCGGGGGACATCGACTACAGCGCGGGGCTGCGCCATGACTTCAGCCGGTTCACCGGTGCTGGGGGGCAGCGCCTGGACACCGACGGGACCAGCGCGAACGCCGCGGCCACCTGGCACGCCACCGATGCGCTGCGCCTGAACGCGGGCTGGTCGACGGTGTTCGGCGGCACGCAGCTGGCCTCGGTCTATGAGCTGGACGCGCCCTATGTCGCGCCCAGGGCCTATGACGCGCTGGAGCCCACGCGGGCGCGCAACGTGGTGATGGGCGTCGAATGGCAGCCGGGTGCGACGACCCTGGGGGCCGAGCTGTTCCAGACCCGCATCGACGGGGTCCGCAAGGGGCTGGTGTCGCGCGATCTGGAAAGCCGGGGTTTCCGTCTGTCCGCCCGCCGCGACTGGCAGGGCGGCTTTGCCGCGCTGCGTTACAGCGACACAAAGGTCGAGCTGGACGGCCAGCCGGCCTCCAGCTTTGACCTGCGCGAACTGGGCACCGTGCCGGGCGGCATGCTGTCGCTGGAGGCGCGCCATGCCGTCATGGCCGGGCTGACCCTGGGCGGCGTCATCCAGCACGCGATCAAGGAGGACGGGCAGGGCGTGGATGTCGACGGCGACTGGCCCGGCTATACCGTCGTGGACGTCTTTGCCGAATACGAACCGGCCGCGTTCCGCAACGTGACCCTGCGCGCCGAGGTCAACAACCTGTTCGACCGCGCCTATGCCGACCGGGCGACCTATGGGGCGGATTTCAGCACAGTCGTGCAGCAGCTGGAACCCGGACGCAGCATCGCGCTGACGGCCGATCTGCGATTCTGACGGCCCCCCGCGGTCCGGGAAACCGGGCCGCACCCCTCGAAATGTCCCGAGGAAGTGGCGTTTTCCGTCTGGAATCCCTCGTCTTTCGTTCAGGTTGCGGTTATGTTCCCCTTCCGCCCCCCTGGGGTCGGACGCGCAACGAGAAGACCTGGACCGATGACCCAATCCCAGCCCGCCGCCCTGACCCGCACCCTGGATGCCGCCCGCCGCAAGCTGCTGGAGACGGGGACGCGCAACCGCCTGATCCATGTGAACCGCGACAATCAGCGCGCCAGCTGCGTGAACATCATCCACGAACGCAGTGACGAGGTCTGGCGCCTGCTGCGCATCCAGGGCAAACGCATGCGCTTTCGCGCCATGGGCAGCGACACGGCCACGCCCGAGGGCGTGCTGCTGCTGGCCGCGCCCGGTGCACAGACCCAGTCCGACAGCCAGCTGGAGACCCCCCTGGGCCCCGAGGCGCTGGCCCGCCGCCTGCTGCGCCTGTCCCACGACGCCCGCACCGCGGAGGAGGAGCAGGGCCTGAACGTGCTGTACCTGGCGATGGGGTTCCTGCGCTGGCGCGAGGCGCCCGGATCGCAGGTCCTGCGCGAGGCGCCGCTGATCCTGCTGCCGGTGCAGCTGGTGCGCAACGACCGCAGCTCGACCTTCGACCTGATGGCGCGCGAGGACGACCTGACCGCCAACCTGCCGTTGCAGGAGCGTTTGCGCCAGGATTTCGGCATCCAGCTGCCCGAGATCGAGGAGGACGACAACTGGACGCCCGGCGACTATCTGAGCCTGGTCCAGGACGCCGTGTCCGGGCAGCAGGACTGGCAGGTGGACCGCGACGGGATGCAGCTGGGGTTCTTTTCCTTCGCGAAGCTGCTGATGCACCGCGACCTGGACCCCGCCAACTGGCCCGAGGGGGCGTTCGACGGCAACCCGCTGCTGGACGGGCTGCTGGCGCAGGGGTTCGCGGGCGACGCGCCGCTGTTCGGCGATCGCGACCGGCTGGACGACCGTCTGGACCCGGCGCGCATCATCCAGGTGATCGACGCCGACGCATCCCAGACCAAGGTCATTGAGGAGGTTCGCGCGGGCGCCAGCCTGGTCGTGCAGGGCCCGCCGGGCACGGGCAAGTCGCAGACCATCACGAACATCATCGCCGCCGCCGCCCATGACGGCAAGACGGTGTTGTTCGTGGCCGAGAAGATGGCGGCCCTGTCGGTCGTCCACGACCGCCTTGCCCGCGCGGGCCTGCGCGACATCTGCCTTGAGCTGCATTCGCGCAGCGCCAACAAGAAGGCCCTGGCGCAGGAGCTGGGCCGGACCCTGATGGCCGGGGCGCATCCGTTGCCCGCCACGGCGGACCCCGCGCGCCTGCGCCAGACGCGCGACATGCTGAACGCGGTCACGGGCCTGCTGCACGACCCGTTGCCGCCCTGGGACGAGGCGCCCTATGCGGCGCTGTCGCGGATCATCGGGTTCATCGGACAGGGCGCCCGCCCGCCGGCCATCCCGCTGGACGGCCTGGAGGCGCTGGACGCGGCCGCACGCGAACAGGCGGCGCAGGCCATCGCCCGGTTCGTGGCGGCGCGCGACCGGGCCGGTCCGCCCCAGGCCCATCCGTTCCGCGGCGCGCGGGCGCTGGACCTGCAGCCGACCGATCTGGCGCGGCTTGGCGACGACCTGCGCGCCGCGCTGGCGGCGCTGCAGGCGGTCGCGGCACAGGGCCAGCCGACGCTGGACCGGGCCGAGGCGCGGGTGCGGATGCTGCGTATGCTGGCGCGCGCCCCCCAGGGGGCGGCGGATCACGCCGCGACCCTGTTCGCGGCCGCCCGCGATCCCCGCCTGGTGCAGGCGCTGCAGGCGGGCGCCGAATGGGCGGCGGCCCAGGAACAGGTGTTGACCCGTTTCACCCCTGCCGCACCGGATCTTGACCCCGCGCCCCTGCGGGCCGGGCTGGCGCGCGGGGTGGGGTCATTCCTGGGCCGGCTGTTCGGCCCCTATCGCGGGGCGTCGGCACAGCTGCAGACGCTGCTGGTAGGCTCGATGCCGTCTGCGGCCGCCGATCGGCTGGCGCTGGCGGATGAGCTGGTGGCGCTGCGCCGCCTTCGCCGCATCTTAGCTGACGACGAAGCCTATCTGGCGGCGACCCTGGGGACCGACTGGCGGGGCGAGCGGACGCCCTTTGCGCGGCTGGCGGCGGTGGCGGGCTGGCTGGGAGAGTTGGACGGCTGCCTGCCGGACGGGGCGGCGGTGGTGCAGGCGCTGACCGACATTCCCGACCCCGCGGCGCAGGGCGATGCGCTTGCGGCGGCCGTGCAGGATGCGCGGGCGGCGCTGGGGCGGGTTCGTGACAGGCTGGACCTGGACGCGGAGGCCGCGGGCCTTGCGGGCGATGCGTCGATCGCGGATTGGCAGGCGGCGCTGTCAGGCATGGCCGACGCGCCCGCCCGCTATGCCGAATGGGCCGATCTGGCGCGCGACGCGCAGGTGGCCGGCCGCCACGGCGCAGCCGCGGTGGTCGAGGCCGTGCGTGCCGGGCATCTGGCCCCGCAGGACGCTGCGACCGAGTTCGCCTATGCCTGCGCCGAGGCGCGCTGGAACGCCGCCCGCCAGGCGCGTCCCGCGCTGAACGATCTGCCGATGCTGGATCGCCACGACCTGGTCGGCCTGTTCCGCCAGTTGGAGGCCGAGCGGATCGAGGCCACCAAGACGCTGATCCTGTCGCGACATTTCGACCAGCTGCCCCGCGGCACGCAGGGAGAGATGGGCCTGATTCGCGGAGAGATCGCCCGCCGCCGCGCGCACAAGCCGGTGCGCTGGCTGATGCGCAACGCGGGCGCGATGGTCCAGCGCATCAAGCCGGTGATGTTGATGAGCCCGATCTCGGTCGCCCAGTTCCTGCCGCCCGATGCGGTCAGCTTTGATCTGCTGGTCATCGACGAGGCGTCGCAGATCCGCCCCGAGGACGCCTTGGGCGTCATCGCGCGCGCGCGCCAGATCGTCGTGGTGGGCGACCAGAAGCAGCTGCCGCCGACATCGTTCTTCGACCGCCTGGTCGACGATGCCGAAGACCAGGACGAACCCGAGGACGGCCCCCAGGGCGCGAACGTGGCCGACATGGAGAGCATCCTGTCGCTGTGCGAGGCGCGCGGGCTGCGGTCGCGGATGCTGGAATGGCATTACCGGTCACGCGACCCGTCGCTGATCCGGGTGTCGAACGCGGAATTCTATGACGACCGGCTGGTTTTGCCGCCGTCGCCCCTGCAGCTGGACCCCGATTACGGGCTGAAGTTCCGTCGCGTGTCCGGCGCCTATGCCGCGCGCGGCAGCGGGCGGGGGCGCGCGGGCACGAACCGGATCGAGGCCGAGGCCGTCGTCGCTGCCATGGCCGATCACGCCCGCAACTGGCCGGGCCTGTCCCTGGGCGTGGTCGCCTTCTCCAAGGCGCAGGCCGACATGCTGACCGAGGTGGCGGACGCCGCCCGCCGCCGCGACCCGGCGCTGGACGCGCTGCTGCGCGAGGGCGGGGCCGAGGACGTGTTCGTCAAGAACATCGAGAACGTGCAGGGCGACGAACGTGACGTGATCCTGATCTCGGTCGGCTACGGCCCATCCGAACCCGACGGGCCGCTGACGCGGATGCAGTTCGGCCCCGTGAACGGCGAGGGCGGAGAGCGTCGTCTGAACGTGCTGTTTTCCCGCGCGCGCATCCGCTGCGAGGTGTTCGCGTCCTTTGACCCGGGCCAGATCGATCCGTCGCGGACCACCCGCGAGGGGCCGCGCGTCCTGAAGCGGTTCCTGGATTTCGCGCAGTCGGGCATCATCGAGGAACGCCGCCCCACCGGTCTGGCCCCCGACAGCCCGTTCGAGGAGGATGTCGCGCGCGTGATCCGCGATCTGGGCTATCTGGCCGATCCGCAGGTCGGCAGCGCGGGGTTCCGCATCGATCTGGGCGTGCGCCATCCCGACCGTCCGGGCCAGTACCTGGCGGCGGTCGAATGCGACGGCGCCGCCTATCACGGTGCGCTGTGGGCGCGCGAACGCGACCGTCTGCGCCAGGACATCCTGGAGAATCTGGGCTGGCGGTTCCACCGCATCTGGAGCACCGACTGGTTCCACCGCCGCGAGGCCGAGATCGCGCGGCTGCGCGACGCCCTGTCGCAGGCCCGCGATGCGGCGCAGGACGGCATCCGCCCGCACGGCGCGAACCATGGGGCAGGGCCCGTCGTCCAAGACGACCCCGAACCGGTCCTGGAGCTGGCGCCGCCCTCGCTGTCGGCGCCGCCCTATCGCCGCGCGGACCTGCAGGCCCCGCCGGAGGGAGAGCCCCATGACCAGCCCGACGCCGTACTGGCCGACCTGGCAGCGGCCGTCATCCGCACGGAGGGGCCGGTCCATGCCGACGAGGTGGCGCGGCGCATCGCCGCGGCCTTCGGCAAGGCGCGCACCGGCAGCCGGATCGGCGAGGCCGTGGCCCGGGCCACCGCACTGGCCCTGCGCCGCGATGCCGACCTGATGCGGCAGGGCGATTTCCTGATGACCCGGGCGCAGGCCGACAGCCCCCCCGTCCGCGACCGCAGCGCCGAGACGGGCAGCCTGCTGAAGGCCGCCTGCCTGCCCCCGCAGGAGATCGCCGCCGCCGCGCGGATGATCCGGACCGAGAACGGCGGCATGACGCCCGACCAGCTGACCCGCGCCGTGGCGCGCCTTCTGGGCTTTCAGCGCGTGGGGCCGGACCTGTCCGAGGCGATATCGGGGGTGCTGCTGGGCATGGCCGCGGCCTGAGGCCTATTCCCCGCCGGGCGGAATGCGATTATGGCTGCCGCACAAGGCAAGGGAGCCGGACCGATGCGCGTGGACCTGATCATCTTCGACTGCGACGGCGTCATCGCCGACAGCGAGGTGCTGTCCGCGCAGGTGCTGATCGACCAGCTGGCGCGTCTGGACATCGTCGTGACGCCCGACGACGTGCGCCGCGATTTCCTGGGGCGCAGCTTTCCCACGGTCGCGGCGTCGATCCGCGACCGCTTTGCCCTGACCCTGCCCGCCGGTTTCGAGGCGACCTATCGGGCCCGCCTGCTGGCGCGGTTCGACACCGACCTGCGCACGACGCCGGGCTTTGGCGATGCGCTGGCGCAGATCCGGCTGCCGGTCTGCGTCGCGACCTCGTCCAGCCCGCCGCGGGTGGCGCGGACGCTGGCGGTGCTGGACCTGGCGCAGCGGTTCGGCGCGGACGTCTTCACGGCCAGCCAGGTGGCGCGCGGCAAGCCCGCGCCCGACCTGTTCCTGTTCGCGGCCGAACGGATGGGCGTCGATCCCGCCCATGCCCTGGTGATCGAGGACAGCCAGCCCGGCCTGCAGGCGGCCCGCGCGGCGGGAATGCGGGTCCTGCAGTACCGCGGCGGCGCCCATCTGGCGGGACAGCCCGCAACGGACGAGGGCTTTGACTGCTGGTCGCAGTTCCCCGACCTGCTGGCGCGCATCCAGGTGCCCGCATGAGCCAGAACCACTTCACCCCCGAAACGACCCGCCTGGACGATGCCGCCCGCGCCGGCTGGCTGTACTACGTCGCCGGAAACACCCAGGACGAGATCGCGCGCAAGCTGGGCGTCAGCCGCCAGACCGCGCAGCGTTTGGTTGCGATGGCGCTGGCCGAGCGGCTGGTCAAGGTCCGCCTGGATCACCCGATCGGACGCTGCATGGATCTGGCGCGCGCGCTGCAGGACCGGTTCGGCCTGCTGACCGCCGAGGTCGCGCCCTCGGACCCCGAGGCGCCGGACCTGTTGGCGGGCATCGCCATCGCCGCCGCCGCGCATCTGGAACGCGTGCTGAAATCGCCCGAACGGCGGATCGTCAGCCTGGGCACCGGGCGCAACCTGCGCGCCACGGTGGAACAGCTGCCCCGCATGACCTGTCCCCAGCATGTCGTCGTGTCCCGCCTCGGCAACATGATGGAGGACGGGTCGGCCACCCCCTACAACGCCACCATCCGGCTGGCCGAGCGCATCGGCGCGCCGCACTTTCCCTATCCGCTGCCGGTGCTGGCGCGCGACGCGGCGGAACTGGCGGCGAYGCAGGGACAGCAGGCCGCCCGCAACACCATCGACCTGTGCGCCCGCGCCGACCTGTCGCTGGTGGGCATCGGACAGATGGACATGACCGCGCCGCTGCATGTCGACGGTTTCCTGAGCGAGGCCGAAATGGCGCAGCTGGCCCGCGCCGGTGCCGTGGGCGAGATCACCAGCTGGGTCTATGACGCCCGGGGCCAGGTGATCGATTGCGACTTCAACCGCCGCGTGGCGTCGGCACCGCTGCCCTGCGGAAGCGACCGTCCGGTGATCGCCGTCGCCTCGGGTCAGGCCAAGCTGCCGGCCATCCGCGCGGCGATGGTGGGGGGGCTGATCAACGGCCTGATCACCTCGGAGGCGACGGCGGAACGCCTGCTGGCCTGAAGAACTGCACTGTCGTCAAGCCTTTACACCCTCGCTGCACTGCGGCGGGGAATCTGCGTTGACAGATTCGCAAGACGGGGCGAGTATATGCCCATCGGAAGGGCAAATGCCCAACCGCCAAGGGAGGACTACATGACCACGACATTCCGCGCCCTTCTGGGCGCTACGGCCCTGTGCGCCGTCGGCAGCATGGCCGCCGCGCAGGACAACGTGACCCTGACGATCGCGACCGTGAACAACGGCGACATGATTCGCATGCAGCAGATGACCGCGCCTTTCACCGAGGCGAACCCGAACATCCAGCTGGAATGGGTCACGCTGGAGGAGAACATCCTGCGCGAGCGCGTCACCACCGACATCGCCACCAGCGGCGGGCAGTACGACGTGCTGACCATCGGCACCTACGAGGTTCCGATCTGGGCGGCGCAGGACTGGCTGACGCCCCTGGACGACCTTCCCGAAAGCTACAACGTGGACGACCTTGTCCCCGCCGTGCGCGCCGCCCTGTCGGTGAACGACACGCTGTACGCCGCGCCGTTCTATGCCGAATCGGCGATGGTGATGTACCGCACCGACCTGGCCGAGGCCGCGGGCGTGACCATTCCCGACAACCCGACCTGGACCGACATCACCGCCGCCGCCAAGGCGATGACGGACAAGGATAACGAGGTCTATGGCATCTGCCTGCGCGGCAAGCCGGGCTGGGGCGAGAACATGGCCTTCCTGACCGCCATGGCCAACAGCTATGGTGCGCGCTGGTTCGACATGGAATGGGCGCCCCAGTTCGACAGCCCCGAATGGCAGGCGACGCTGACCGACTATCTGACGCTGATGAACGAATACGGTCCTCCGGGCGCGTCGTCGAACGGCTTCAACGAGAACCTGTCGCTGTTCCAGCAGGGCAAGTGCGGCATGTGGATCGACGCGACCGTCGCCGCAAGCTTCGTGACCGACCCCGAGGATTCGACCGTCGCGGACAGCGTGGGCTTTGCGCAGTTCCCCAACAAGGAAGGCGTCGACAACCACGGCAACTGGCTGTGGGCGTGGAACCTGGCCATCCCGGCCTCCAGCCAGAAGCAGGACGCGGCCAAGACCTTCGTGGCCTGGGCGACCAGCCAGGAATACACCAACATGGTGGCCGAAGCCGAGGGCTGGCGCGCCGCACCTCCGGGCACGCGCACGTCGCTGTACGAGAACCCCGACTATCAGGCCGAGGCTCCGTTCGCGGCGATGACGCTGGAATCGATCAACGCCGCCGACACGCAGAAATCGTCGGTCCAGGACATTCCCTATACCGGCGGCCAGTTCGTCGCGATCCCGGAATTCCAGGGCATCGGCACGGCGGTCGGACAGACCTTCTCGGCGGCGCTGGCAGGCCAGATGTCGGCCGAGGACGCCCTTGCGGCGGCACAGTCCAGCACCGCCCGTGAAATGGCGCGCGCGGGCTATCCCAAGTAAGCCGCGACCCGCGCCGCCCTCGACATGCGGGGCGGCGCACCCCCGCTTTCCCCAAAAGGACGCAAGCCATGGCCACCCGCCAGACCGCAAGTCTTGCGCGCCTGATGCGCGCACCTGCCATCATCCTGCTGCTGATCTGGATGATCGTCCCGCTGGGGATGACGCTGTACTACTCGTTCCTGAACTACAACCTGCTGAACCCGGCCTCCGTCAGCTGGGCAGGGTGGTTCAACTATCAGTATTTCTACACCGATCCCGCCTTCTTCGACGCGATCTGGAACACGCTGGCCCTGGTGCTGGGCGTGCTGGCGATCACCGTCATCGGCGGCATCGCGATCGCCCTGCTGATCGACAAGCCGATCTTCGGGCAGGGGATCGTGCGGATCCTGATCATCTCTCCGTTCTTCGTGATGCCGCCGGTGGCCGCGCTGATCTGGAAGAACATGATCATGCACCCGTCCTATGGGGTCTTTGCCGACATCGCGCGCGCCATCGGCGTGCAGCCGGTGGACTGGTTCGCGCAATATCCGCTGACCTCGATCATCATCATCGTGGCCTGGCAATGGCTGCCCTTCGCGACGCTGATCCTGCTGACCGCCCTGCAATCGCTGGACGGCGAACAGATGGAGGCAGCCGAGATGGACGGCGCGGGCGCCGTCAGCCGGTTCATCCACCTGACCCTGCCGCACATGGCACGCGCCATCACCGTCGTGGTGCTGATCCAGACCATCTTCCTTCTGGGCATCTATGCCGAGATCCTGGTGACCACCAATGGCGGTCCGGGCAATGCCAGCACCAACCTGACCTATCTGATCTATCGCGCGGCCCGTCTGAACTTCGACATCGGCGGTGCGGCCGCGGGCGGCATCATCGCGGTCATCCTGGCCAACATCGTCGCGTTCTTCCTGATGCGCGCCGTCGGCAAGAACCTGGATTGAGGAGCATCCCATGGCACGCGCAGTAAGCACCCGCACCAAGGTCGGCTATACCATTGCCGCCTGGATCGTGGCCTTGGTGATCTTCTTCCCGATCCTCTACACGATCATCACCAGCCTGAAGACGGAACAGGAGGCCATTTCGGGCTTCAACCTGATCCCGTCCTTCACCCTGTCCAGCTTCGAGGCAGTGCAGACCCAGAACAACTACTGGAAGCCCTTCACCAATTCGGTGATCCTGGCGGTGGGTTCGACCATTTTGGCGCTGATCGTCGCGATCCCGGCGGCCTGGGCGATGGCGTTCTCTCCCACCAAGCACACCAAGGACATCCTGATGTGGATGCTGTCCACAAAGATGATGCCCGCGGTCGCGGTGCTGGTGCCGATCTATCTGATCTTCCTGCGCACCGGGCTGATGGACACGCGGATCGGCCTGACGGTCATGCTGATGCTGATCAACCTGCCGATCGTGGTCTGGATGCTCTACACCTATTTCCGCGAGATCCCCGGAGAGATCCTGGAGGCCGCGCGCATGGACGGCGCCACGCTCAAGGACGAGATCCTGTACGTGCTGACGCCCATGGCGGTTCCCGGCATCGCGTCGACCATGCTGCTGAACGTCATCCTGGCCTGGAACGAGGCGTTCTGGACGATCCAGCTGACCACCACCAACGCCGCGCCCTTGTCGGCCTTCATCGCCAGCTTCTCCAGCCCGCAGGGGCTGTTCTGGGCGAAACTCTCGGCGGCCTCCGTCATGGCCATCGCGCCGATCCTGATCATGGGCTGGTTCAGCCAGAAACAACTTGTCCGCGGCCTGACCTTCGGCGCGGTGAAATAAGGGGACCATCATGGGACGCATTACCCTTGAAGCAGTGACCAAGCGGTTCGGAGACGTCGAGGTCATCCCGCCCCTGAACCTGGACATCAACGACGGAGAGTTCGTGGTCTTCGTCGGCCCCTCGGGCTGCGGGAAATCCACCCTTCTGCGCCTGATCGCGGGGCTGGAGGACACGTCGGGCGGGCGCATCCTGATCGACGGCAAGGATGCCACCGACACGCCCCCGGCCAAACGCGGCCTGGCGATGGTGTTCCAGTCCTATGCGCTGTACCCGCACATGTCGGTCAGAAAGAACATCGCCTTTCCGATGCGCATGGCGGGTGTGCCGCAGGACGAACAGGACCGCCGCATCACGGCGGCCGCCAAGGCGCTGAACCTGACCGATTACCTGGACCGCAAGCCGGGCCAGCTGTCGGGCGGCCAGCGCCAGCGCGTGGCCATCGGGCGGGCCATCGTGCGCGAACCGGCCGCGTTCCTGTTCGACGAGCCGCTGTCGAACCTGGACGCTGCCCTGCGCGTCGGCATGCGCCTCGAGATCAGCGAGCTGCACAACCGCCTGAAAACCACGATGATCTATGTCACCCATGACCAGGTCGAGGCGATGACCATGGCCGACAAGATCGTGGTCCTGCGCGCCGGCAACATCGAACAGGTCGGCAGCCCGATGGAGCTGTACCGCGCGCCCAGGAACCTGTTCGTCGCGGGCTTCATCGGCAGCCCCAAGATGAATCTGATCGACGGGGCGGCGGCCGCGGAATACGGTGCCCACACCATCGGCATCCGGCCCGAACACATCGCAGTGTCGCCCGATCACGGCAAGTGGCGCGGGCGCGTCGGCGTCAGCGAGCATCTGGGGTCGGACACGTTCTTCTATGTCGAGGACACGGGTCTGGCCGACACCATCACGGTGCGCGCGGGCGGCAACATCGACCTGCATCACGGCGACACCGTCTGGCTGACCCCGGACGACGCGCAGATGCACCGCTTTGACGCCACGGGGGCGCGGGTGGCATGATGCTGTCGGGAAAGACCGCCCTGATCACCGGGGCCGCGCGCGGCATCGGGCTGGCATTCGCCCGCGCCTATCTGGATCAGGGCGCGCGCGTCGCCATCTGCGACATCAACCTGGAGGCCGCCCGCGCGGCGGCTGCGGGTCTGGGCCAGGGCGCCATCGCCGTGGCGCTGGACGTGACCGATCAGGCCAGCATCGACGCCTGCGTGGCCTCCGTGGAACAGCAGTTCGGCGGCATCGACATCCTGATCAACAACGCGGCCCTGTTCACCGCCGCCCCCATCGCCGAGATCACCCGCCCCGATTACGACCGCATCATGGCGGTCAACGTGTCGGGCACGCTGTTCATGATGCAGGCCGTCGCGCGGTCCATGATCGCGCGCGGTAAGGGCGGGCGGATCATCAACATGGCGTCCCAGGCCGGCCGCCGGGGCGAGGCGCTGGTCGCGGTCTATTGCGCCAGCAAGGCCGCGGTGATCAGCCTGACGCAATCGGCGGGCCTGAACCTTATCGCCCACGGCATCAACGTGAATGCCATCGCGCCCGGCGTGGTTGACGGCGAACATTGGGACGGCGTGGACGCCTTCTTCGCAAAATACGAAGGCAAGGCCCCCGGCCAGAAAAAGGCCGAGGTGGGCGCCGCCGTCCCCTTCGGCCGCATGGGCACCGCGGCCGACCTGACCGGCATGGCGGTGTTCCTGGCATCCGACGGGGCCGACTACATCGTGGCCCAGACCTACAATGTCGACGGCGGCAACTGGCTCAGCTGACCGCCGCACCCCCTGCAATTCCCGGCCCCCCGCGCGCATCCTGCGCCGCGGCCACGGGGCGATTTGACGAAAGGTCCGATCATGGCCATCCAACTGACCCAATCCGCGCTGGCCGGGCTGCCCGACACCGTGGCACGCCCCGCCTATGACCGCAGCGCCCTGACGGCGGGCATCCTGCATGTCGGCGTCGGCAATTTCCACCGCGCGCACATGGCGTGGTACCTGGACCGGCTGTTCGCCCAGGGGCGCGACCACAGCTGGGCGCTGATCGGCGCGGGCGTCCGTCCGGGCGACGCCGCGATGCGCGACCGGCTGGCCGCCCAGGACTGGTTGACCACGCTGGTCGAGCTGGACCCCGCGGGCCTGTCCGCACAGGTGCTGGGCTCGATGATCGATTTCGTGGCCGTGGACCCCGCAGCCACCATCGCCGCGATGGCCGATCCGGCGATCCGCATCGTCTCGCTGACCATCACCGAGGGCGGTTATTACGTCGACGCCAAGACCGACGGCTTCGATGCGGGCCATCCGGACATGGTGCATGACGCGGGCGCGCCGGATGCGCCGCGCACCGTGTTCGGCATGATCCTGGCTGCGCTGCGGGCGCGGCGCGCGGCGGGGCATGCGCCCTTCACCGTCCTGTCCTGCGACAACCTGCCGGAAAACGGCCATGTCTGCGCGCGCACCCTGACGGGGCTGGCCCGCGCGCAGGACCCCGCGCTGGCCGATTGGGTTCAGGCCAACGTGGCCTTTCCGAACAGCATGGTCGATTGCATCACCCCCGCCACCAGCGACCGCGAGCGCGCCCTGGTCCGCGACCGCTTCGGCATCCAGGACGCCGCCCCCGTCGTCTGCGAGCCCTTCCGCCAATGGGTGCTGGAGGACAACTTCCCCCAAGGCCGCCCCGCGCTGGAGGTCGTGGGCGCGGAATTCGTCGCCGATGTCAGCCGCCACGAGCTGATGAAGCTGCGCATCCTGAACGGCGGTCATGCGGCCATCGCCTATGCCTCGGCGCTGCTGGGGCATCATTTCGTACATGACGCGATGGCGGACGGGGACATCGCCGCCTGGCTGCGCGCGCTGGAGACGCGCGAGATCATCCCGACCCTGCAGCCCATTCCGGGCGTCAGCTATGACGAATACCTGGCGCTGATCGTCAGCCGCTTCTCGAACCCGGAAATCGGCGACACCATTCCGCGCCTGTGCCTGGACGGGTCGAACCGCCAACCGAAATTCATCCTGCCGACGCTGCGCGACCGGCTGACGGCGGGCGCGCCCATCGGCGGGCTGGCCCTGGAGCTGGCGCTGTGGTGCCGCTATTGCGAAGGCACGACCGAGGCGGGCGCGCCGATCGCACCCAATGACGACGCCCATGCGACGCTGCGCGACCATGCGCTGGCGGCAAAGGACGATCCGCAGGCGTTCCTGTCCCAGCACGCGATCTTTGGCGATCTGGCGGGGTCCGCGCCCCTGGTTGCGGCCTTTGGCGATGCGCTGGCCGCGCTGCGCCGGGATGGGGTGCGGGCGACGCTGGCGGCCTATGTCGCGGGCATGCCCCACCGCTGAAAGCTGGCGGCCAGGTCAGGGCAATCGGCTGCGGCCTGGGCGGGCGTCAGGCCCGCGCCGGCCGCGGCCCAGGCATGGCGAATGGCGCGCACCCCCGCAGCCGGCCCGTTCGGATGGCCGTGGATCCCGCCGCCGCCCAGATACATCAGGTCCAGCGTGCCGCCCGTCCGCGCCCAGGTGTCGAACGCCTGACCGCCCCATTGCCCCGAACAGACCACCGGCAGCGCCCGGTCCGCCTCCGAGAAGATCGGCGTCGTGACGTCCGCAAAGGACCGCACGAAGCTGTCGTCACCCTCCTAGTATCTCGCGCCGATGCCGTTGATCTGGAACTGATCGACGCCCAGCAGGCGCCAGATCTTCTGCCAGGCGCGAAACTCGAAGCCCAGGCCCAAATGGCGCGTCAGCAGGTCCCACCCGTTGCGACGGGCGTGCAGGCACAGCGTCGACCGCTTTCGCAGGAAGGCCATCGCTGCCGGCCTGATCGGGTTGTGGTTGACCACTCGAAGACCGAACCATCACTAGGTAGGCGAAATCACCTATGTCTAGACATGCGAGGGGTGTGCTTATCTAGCGATGATAACTGGCGTTATTTCATGTTGCGTGGGAGGTTTGGTGATCAATAACCAAATGACGCAGTATCTGGCCATGCGGGGCCCCGTAAAACGTCCATTGCAGTTCGCAGGCCCCTGCAGAGGCTCCATTCGACACATCTACCGCGCCTCGCATTACGGCGTCCACGGTTACCCGAGGTTGCTGCGCAATCACCCGCTCAAAGTTTCGATGAGCGGCAAAGAAAAATGCTTCAACAACGCTGTCTTGATCAGCCTCTGCAAATCGCTGAAGGCTGTGCTTATCCAGCGTCGAACTGGCAAACCAAACTCGAAGCCGAGGTTGCCCTTTTCGCATACATTAGCGGGATCCATAATCTTTGCGGCAAACACGCGGTCAGCGGGCGGAACTCATTCGTGGTTTTCGGGTATAGCACCCCGAATATGAACGCTTGACCGAAGTATAGCCGGTGCAGGTCAAGATTTGGTTATGGTCGTCGCGCTTGGGTGGGCACCACCAAATCTGGTCCACGCGGTACACCCCATGCGCGCCGCGTGCAAAAAGATGCCCGCAGGCATGATAGCGCCGCATGGCGGTGCGGTGGTCAGCAACGTACGAACCGCGCCAGCCGTGCCACCGGGGGTGGTTCGTTGAACACGATGGACGGGACGCCCACGAAGATCAGCACCTCTATCATCACGGCCACGCCGGTGACGTCGATGCCCCGTCAGGCCAGTTGCAGATCAGTCATTAGACAGGTGGGTAAGAGGATTTGAGGAAACTGATATGCGTAAGGTTTTTTTATAGGAGGACGACGATCAGCGCCAGTATACGGAGCTTGCGGTAGTTTGGCACTGCAGATTGGGCGCCGCTATTACCCTAGACGGCCTCTCAATCAAGACTCAGGCCAAAGTTCTGCGCCCATGCCGCCTTGTAGGCATCGATAGTTGTTCTCGCGGGGTCGTGGCGGCGCTGGCCGGTGCGCGTGCATGACACGCAGGGGGGCGATCTGGTGCGGCTGCATCTGAACGGGTGCGCCCTGCGCGCGAACCTGACGCCCAATGCGCAGGCGGGGCTGGCGCCCTGAGGCTGGGATCAGGACGACGCCGGATTTGCAGGCGGGCCCGGGCCGTCCTAAACCATGGGCATGATGCAACCGACCGACCCCTCCGACCGAATCGTCCGGCGCAAGCTGTCCGACCAGGTGTTCGACTGCCTGCGCGACATGATCGCCAGCGGAGGGCTTCCGCCGGCGCGCCGCTGCCCTCGGAACGCGACCTGATGGAGCGTTTCGGCACTGGCCGCCCCGCCGTGCACGAGGCACTGCAGCACCTGCACACCATGGTCCTGATCACCATCAGCCATGGCGAGCGCAGCCGCGTGAACGCGCTGAGCGCGGACAGCGTCCTCAGCCGCGTGGATGATGTGGCGCGGATGCTGCTGTCGTCGGAGCCCGACCAGCTGGACCACCTGAAGCAGGCGCGGCGGATGTTCGAATGCGGGCTGGTGCGCATGGCCGCCCAGACCGCGACGGAGGCCGACGTGGCCGACCTGCGCGCCCTGATCGCGGCGCATAATCCGGACGGCGCGGTGGCGGCGATGCAGGCGCATCTGGACCGCTCGGTGGGTCTTTACGCGCATCAGAACGCCCAGGGGTGAGCGGGGCGCCCATCCTGCTGCTGGGTGCGGGCCATGCCAATCTGCTGGCGCTGCCGCCGCTGCGGGCCGCGCTGCCGGAGGCGGCCGTTCTGCTGGTCGACATGACCGAACAGGCGACCTATTCGGGCATGTATCCCGGCCTGATCGCGGGCCATTACCACGCCGACCAGCTGAGCGTCGGGCTGGTGGATTTCGCCGCGCGGCACGGGGCGGGTTTTCTGCGCGCGCGTATCACCGGGATCGACCCGGTCGCGCGCCAGGTCACGGCCGTGCAGCCTTGCGGCACGGCGCAGCGTCTGGATTATTCCCAGGCCGCGCTGGATGTGGGCAGCCACGGCGTCATGCCCGAAATCGCGGGGTTTCGTGACCACGCGCGCGCCGTCAAGCCGCTGCGCGCCGATCTGCCGTTGCCCGACCGGGGCCTGCCGTCGGTCGTGATCGGCGGCAGGC